>CAZOBX010000245.1:0-8714 GCA_964578045.1 uncultured Kangiella sp.
GCCGCCCGAGTGGCTACTAACGGGTTCATAAAACTCATGATGCGTCGGATAAGGGCAAAAGGTGTCTGAGCGAAGCGAGTTCTTTTGCGCCCGATGCAGCGCTATCAGCAAATTAGGACAGTGAAGGAAGAGACGTTCTAATCTCAAATGACCAATGAGTTAGTCTTCAACGGAAAAGCGCTTTTGCCTACTTTTGGGGCCTTTGCCAAAAGTAGGTCGCAAGAAAGCGAAGCGTTGCGAAACCGCTTTTGACCTTATGAATCTATCAATTGGCAAAATTAATTTTGATAGTTTTCACCCTCATCCTAACCTTCTCCCCTCAAAGGAGAAGGGACCGTTCCGGAAAACACCGGAGGTCCGCTATTCGAACACTACAGCCTCACAGCGTGAGAATCCAAAAAACAATTTTACAAGAACTATACAATTTAAATCACCGAAGTCGGTAAATTACTCAATACCAAACTTATCTGACCAGATAGATTTAATCCAGACAACAAATACATGACCAAGGTGTAAAATGAAAAATTCAATTAATAGATTATTAATAATATTCATTTTTAGCACAATCTATAGCGCAAACGCATCCAGCCTATTGTAATATGGCAACACTTTAAGTTTTTTACTCAACAACAATAAAAATGACTGAACAATCAGCAAGAAAATCCTTAAGAATGCCAATTACCAACGTCTATGCCAAAGGCGGCTTTTCAGTTTCGGTAAAAATCGGCAGTGAACTGAACCCTGTTAATTTGGTGCTGGATACCGGCAGTAGCACTTTAGTGGTGACGCCAAAGGCTTATTTTTCAAGTAAGGATAAATCGTTGCAAGCAACCAGTTACGCGCAAAGTGTCAGCTATGGCATGGGTGGTTGGTATGGCTCGGTGGTAAAGACGGATGTCGATATGTTGGCTAATGGCGAGAGTCTCTTTTTAGAGGAAACTCATATATCTATCGCAGAAGTCAGTAAGGCCGGCTGTTTTGCCAATGCCGATGGCATTTTGGGTTTGGCTTTCCATGAACTCAATCAGTGTCACAACTTAGCCGAATATTTAACTGAGAAGAATATCACCCCGGAAGTCACTCATCCCTGGCAACCAGCCGATTTTGACAAAGGAAGTATCAAGAAATTTAAGAAGTTTTTAAAAAGCTATCCAGACGAAGCCATTAAACCCTATTTCACCCAGTTAGAAGACAAGGGCGTTTCGCCCAATAAGTTTTCTTTTCTTTCCAGGCGATCGAGTATTCATCACCATTCACCGGAGTTAACTCAACAACAATTGCAGCAAGATCCTCTTAATCAGGGACTGTTTATTCTTGGTGGCGGCGTTGAAGATACGGATCTATATCAGGGGGAATTGCAGAGAATCAGAGTAATTGATGATGTTTATTACAATGTTCGCTTGCTCAAAGTAAAGGTTGGAGATTGTGAGCTTTTTGATGTACCAAAATTAATCGGCAAGGAGCTGGAAAGGCATCATTCCAATGCGTTTGTAGATACGGGCGCATCGTTACTTGTTTTAGAAAGTTCGGTATTTAACTACATTATCGATAGCTTTGAAAAAATTAATCCCGAATTTAAATCCGTTTTGGAGCCCCTTTTATCTTTTGAAGGGGTGGAAGAAGGTGTGCCGCTTGAAAAGTTGAACCTGGCAGAATGGCCTGAATTAGAATTTATTTTTGAGGCTTCTGTTGATAGTGAAAATGATGAAGTCAGTTGGATTTGTAAACCGGATGATTATTGGCAAGTGAATGCCCCTGAGTATGGACAAGCGTCTTTTAAAATCCTTTCACAATTACCTGGCTGGCCCGACCAATCGATCATTGGTTTGCCATTGTTGACGGATTATTATGTGGTGTTTGCTCGGTTTGAAAATGAGTTTGGAGATATTAAGTTTGCTCTGGCGAAATAAACTAATTTTCCGATGAATTTTAAAACGCCAAACATTGTTGCAACGAGAATAATATCTAAGGATAGGAATCTATACTATAAAGTTTATACAGACCCTGAAATTATGAAATATATCGGTACGCCTCTGTCGCAAGAAAGTGTTGAACGGGCTTGGAACGCCAGCTTAAAACAAGAAAATATCACCCCGCCGGTAAGAAGGACTTGGACACTGGTAGAGAATGAATCCAAAAGGTCTATCGGTATTGCTGCTTTCGGATTGGAAAACAATGAGGATAAAGTCGCCACTATCGGATGCATGTTTTTATTAGATGCACATGGAAAGGGTTATGCGACAGAGGTTTTACGAAAGGTCACTGAACTGGCTTTTGAGGAATATGATATCAAAAAACTAACCAGTTTTTCTGTGCTGACAAATAAAGCCTCGTTTAATCTCATGGTAAGGCTTGGATATCACTATGAAGAAGTCCTTTCTGATCAAAACGAACTTAAAGCCGGATATTATTGGTCTCTTACCAATCGAGATAGGTTGAATTTTTCAAGAAAAAAGGTAATTAAGTGCAATCGAACAGAAAATTAACAAAACGTAAAGGTTACGTGTCATTGCGAGGAGGTACGACGCGGCAATCTTCTAAAGAATGATTAGTTACAAAACTAAATAATAATAATCGATAAGTCGAGCCTTAATTGGAAAAGGTAATACTTATTATTGGGGAACAATAAATGAGCAAAACAGGTAGTTTAGTCTGTGTGGGTACAGGCATGATGTTGGGAGCACATATTACTCCTAGATCTCGAAGTTATATTGAAAATGCTGACGTTGTATTTGTTGCAGTATCTGACGGTATTGTTGAAAAATGGATTGAGGAGATGAATCCTGATGTAAGAAGTCTGCAGATTTATTATCAGGAAGGAAAGTCTCGACAAATCACATACCAGCAAATGCAAGAGGCCATGATGGCAGAAGTGCGCAACGGTAAAAAGGTTTGTGGTGCATTTTATGGACATCCTGGGGTTTTTGCTCTCGCACCGCACAAATCTATCAAGCAGGCGAGAAAGGAAGGGTTCGATGCCCATATGGAGCCGGGAATATCAGCAGAGGATTGTCTTTTTGCTGACCTAGGAATAGACCCTGGTCAAAAGGGTTGCATTCAATATGAAGCCAGTCAGCTGATGTTTTATCATCGAAAAATTGATCCCAGCGTTTATTTAATACTGTGGCAAGTTGGTATAGCTGGTGATCAGAGTTTTGCCAAGTTTTCAACGGGTGAAAAATATAAGAAATTGCTAGTGGAATTGTTGGCTGAAGATTATCCGCTAGAGCATGAGATTATCTTGTATGAAGCGGCAACCCTACCAATCCAAGATGTTCGTATTGATCGGATAAAACTAAAAGAATTGGTGCCTTCAATAATAAACTTACATACAACCGTTGTCATTCCGCCAGCAGAAGAGTGGAAACCAAACTTAGAAATGCGTAAGAAATTAGCAAAATTGTCACGCGATGCTAAAAGATAATGGTTTTTTTATGAAAAGTTGTTATAGTTCAATGGTTAACAATAATTTTAATACAGATCTACCGGAGAAAATCATGTCCAACGTAATTCAATTTTTAGAAAAAATCGCTTCAACTTCAACTCTTATGAACGATGATGCTTGGAAAAAAGAGCTTGCAAATATGGATATTGATCCTGAGCTCAAATTAGCATTTCAAAATAAAGATCAGCCCACTATCGAAAAATATTTAGGCACTGATACTAATTTGATGTGTGTTTTATTGCCTGCCGAAGAAGAACCTTCAGAAGATGAGCCTGCAGACGATGAACCCAGCAAAGATGCTGAGATCAGAAAAATAGGCTAGTTAAAAATTGAAACATGTTCTGCAGGTCATTATCGTTCTTCTGTTTTTTTTAACCTTAATATTCACTAGCGTTACAAACGCTAGTGAATACAATTCTATTGAAGAACTATTGGAATTTGCTGATCGTACGCGTAGTAGCGAACCGAAGAAATTCTTATCTCTTATTAAAGAAATCAATGAAAGACGCTCCGAATTAACGTTGGAACAAAATGCATTTCTAAATTATTTTGAAGGATACGCAAAAACCTATTCAGGTGATCAACAAGGCGCCATAGATAAATATATATTTGCACTCCAAAATACTCAAAACAAAGAGCTTATATTTAGGTTGTCACTATCTATGGCTATAACATATTCCATCATGAGAAATTGGACTCAAGGGCTTATTAGTCTTGAAAGAGCGCTATTAATAGAAAGTGAAATCGAGAGGCATGATATAAGAATTCAAGGTTCTCTTGGAGCATCCATATTTTATAATCAGTTGGGTAAATATAGATTAGCTCTTACCTATGTAAATAAGTTGAATACTGAACATCCGCAAGGAAGGAATCGTTGTATAGGTTATCAGACGGAATTAGAAGCGAAAGTAAAACTTAACGAAATTAACGCCGACAATCATAATTTTGAGCACGGTGCTGAATATTGCTTACAAATTTCGGAACCTTTAGTAGCTTATTTCATATATATACACCAAATACAATCTCTTATTGCAGAAGAAAGATACGTTTTGGCCGCTGAACAATTAAACATACATTTACAGCCTATAATAAATACTAATTACAAACGTCTTATAGCAGAAGCTTTTTCACTAAGAGCTGTGATTTTTGTGAAGCTGAGTCGCATTGATTTGGCTAGAAACGATGCTGAAAAAGCTCTTGAATACTCTAAGGGATCAGAATTTTCTCTTCCAATTATGCAGGCACTGGAGGTTCTTTTTGAAGTCAATATGGCGACTAGTGATTTCGAAACTGCGATTAAATTTCAACAGAGACATGCAATTGCTGAAAGAGGTTATCTAGATGACCAGATGTCAAAACAGCTAGCTTATCAAAGCGCGAAAATGGACCTGCTTGCAAAAACTAACCAAATTTCCTCGCTGAACCAACTAAACCAAATACTACGACTCGAACAAAACCTTGCAATAAAAGCAGCACAAGCTAATCGCTGGATCATCGGCCTATTAGGCCTTAGTGTTTCACTAATGGTTCTTTGGTCATTTTACATTAAACGCTCTCAACAACGATTAAAATATCTTGCGGAATATGACGGATTAACCCGAATCTGCAATCGAACCCATTTTACCGAAAGTGCTTCTACCATATTAAAAGCACATTCAAAATCTAAGGTAACGGTTAGTCTCATCATGTTCGACCTGGATCATTTCAAAAAAGTGAACGACTCTTTTGGACATCTTACTGGTGATAAAGTCTTGCAGCTAGCTGCCCATGCATGTTCTGGTTGTGTTCGTAAGGCCGATATTTTTGGAAGGATTGGTGGAGAAGAGTTCGCCGTTATTCTGCCGGGATGTGAATCAGAACAAGCGATGAAAATTGCTGAAGACTGTCGTCAAAAACTTAATCAGATAGATTTTCAACAAATCGGTTGCGATATCAATGTTAGCGCCAGTTTTGGTGTGGCAGAAACTAAATCCAGCGGTTATGAGCTTAAAAATCTTCTAGCTCATGCGGATAAAGCCATGTATCAAGCGAAGCAAAACGGGCGCAATCAAGTGATGTTTTGGAAAGATGCGTTAGCCTGATCTGAATCCAATCCTTAATACTAATTTGCTGGAACCTACCAAACAGAGCGGTAGTGAGAAGCAAATAGTTGATATCTTGGACACTGTCTGGTTATATAGCTGCTAATCGCAATAACTAAATCCTACTCAAGGTAAAAACAACAATGAAAAGACGTGATTTTGTAGCGGCTGCGGGTGCGGCCACTCTGCTCGGGGCATGTGGTCAGACTAAAGAATGTTCCACTGGTGAGACGCAAGCTTCCATTGAAACCCAAGAAGTCATCAATTGGACGATGGTGACCACCTGGCCTCCAGGGTTTCAAGGGTTAGGTACCGGCGCAGAATATTTAGCCGAGCAGATTTACAAACTCAGTAATGGCCGGATCAAAGTCAAGGTCTATGGCGCAGGCGAATTAGTACCGGCATTGCAAGTGTTCGATGCGGTGTCATCGGGCAGCGTGCAAATGGGTCATGGCGCTTCTTATTATTGGAAGGGAAAATTACCGGCGGCTTCATTTTTCAGTTCTGTTCCGTTTGGACTCAACGCACAGGAAATGAACAGCTGGTTGCTCAAAGGCGGAGGCCTGGAATTATGGCAGGAGCTTTACGCACCTTACAATTTGATCCCCATGCCAGGAGGAAATACCGATATCCAGATGGCCGGTTGGTTTAATAAAGAAATCAACAGTATGGAAGATATTAAAGGCTTAAAAATGCGCATCCCGGGCCTGGGTGGTGAAGTCCTAAAACGGGCCGGTGGGACTCCGGAATTAATTGCCGGCGGCGAAATTTTCTCGGCCTTAGAAATGGGGCGTATTGACGCCGCCGAATTTGTTGGCCCGTACAATGATTTAGCCTTTGGCTTCTATAAAGCGGCTAAATACTATTATTATCCGGGCTGGCAAGAGCCGGGTACCACTTTAGAGGCAATCATCAATCAGGAGGCCATGGCTCAATTACCCAAAGACCTTCAGGAGGTTGTCCGTTCAGCTTGTCTAGTCGCTAACGCGGATATGCTGGCAGAATTTTCACACAAAAATAGTGAAGCGCTAAGGAGCCTGGTGGAAGATCATTCGGTCGAATTAAAAAGATTGCCCGATGATGTGTTGAATCGTTTTAGAGAAATTTCGGAGCAACTGGTCGCTGAGCAAGGTGAACATGATGAGTTATCTAAACGAATTTATCAGTCCTATTTAAACTTTAAAACGAAATCGCTCGAATGGCGAAAAATCACTCAAAGTCTGTAATCATACGCCTGGATATCGATAACAGAAAAACTAACAAAAGCTGGAGAGCAGAATTATCTTTCAACCACTCCAGCTTTTCTTAATCCATCAATATAAAAATCAATCTGATTTTGATCTTTCAGATAAAATAATTTTTCTTGTGCAAATTCGCAGCTAAATTCAGGGAAGAGTTTGTTTAATTTTGTTTTGGCCAAATTGAGTTCAGCCGATCTTTCCAAATAAGCAAGCGCCACCACTTGATGAGCGATAGTCCAATATTGAAAGTTGGGAATATTGCTGGCCTTCTCAAGCCAGTCCAAGGCCCTTTCAAAATCCCGTTTAAATAGTAGCGCGAGCGCGCCGTAGGTATAAAAAGCCCAAAGCTGTGGGTCGTTGGGGCTGAGGTCAATGGCTTTATCAAAACAATCGATCGACTCTTGATATCGACCCTCATAAGCAAGCGAATCGCCTAAACCGCAATGGGCGGCGGCAAAAGTGGGATTTAATTTTATCGCTATTTTATTTTCAGTGATCGCCCGGCTGTATTCTTTTCTGGCTAACAGAACCCTCGCTTTTAAAGCATGAAATAAAGCGTTTTGAGAATCTGAACTAAGCGCTGAATCGCAGGCGGCTAGCGCTCTATCGAGCAACACCTGCGAGGGTTTGGTGGTCCAATAAACCATGCCGAGGATCACCGCATAAGCCCACCAGACATGCGCTTCGCCGAAATTGTTATCTAGCTCAATGCTCTGCTGGAGCAATCGCTGCGCTTGCAGATTGTCATCTCCGGTAAACTTAAAAAAATGGTAAATGCCTAAATGATAACAATCCCAGGCTTGTAAGTTGGCAGGGCGACAAAGTCTGATTTTTTCTCGTTCTGCGTAACCGATTTCGGGCTCCAGGCGTGCTACCAGCATCTCTGTAATTTGATCTTGCAGTTCAAAAATATCGACCAGTTCCCGGTCATATCGATCTGACCATTTTTGTATGCCCGAATTAGCATCGATCAAACTGGCGGTCACACGTACTCTTTGTCCGGCTTTTTGCACGGTTCCTTCTATCACGTAGTTGACCTTTAGCTCTTTGCCAAGCTGAACAATATCAACGGCCTTACCTTTGTATCCAAAGGTGGTATTTCGCGCGGTGACGTTCAGCCAGCGGTGTTTGGATAAGTGTGCGATGATGTCAGTGGTAATTCCATCTGAGAAATATTCTTGTTCTTCATCATTGGTCAGGTTGCTAAAAGGCAATACTGCGATTGCCGGTTTGCTATGAGACGGATTATCTGAGATTGATGATGATCGTCCCCCTGAAGTTGGTTGTATTGTTTTTCTTCGTTCTACAAATCCTTCGATCGGATTTTCTTTTACTGAAGCAACAAATCGAAAACCTTTTTTATGCACTGTTCGGATCACTTGCTGCTTATGCCCATCGTCCCCCAAGATTTGACGAGCCGATTTGATTCGACTACTTAAAGACGCTTCAGAAACGATTCGACCTTGCCAGATTTCTTGATTGATTTCTTCCTTTGAAACTAATCGGTGACGGTGTTTAATCAACAGTGCTATTAGCTCGATCACCTGAGGTTCAATGGCCAGAGGTTTATCGGCCTTGCTCAGTTCGAAGCGTTCGGTATCGAGTACAAATTGGTTAAAGTGGTATTGCATAGTCGTCCTTTTCTACTTCTCCTCAGCCTTATTGTTATGGGCCGGTGGGGTTCTACTCATCTACTAGCGGCGGGGCTCCTCGCAATAACAGTATTCTTCAGTAAAATCCCGCCCTGCCTCATGGGAGAGGGATATATTGATCTTTCGATACTACCCCAATCTTCAGGTTTTCTCCAGATTTAGAACAGATCAACTTCAAGCATACGGTCCACCAAATCCTTAAACTAGTACCTCGACACAGGGGTTTTGACTAGTTCAGCTAGTCGAGAAATAGGCCAGAACTAGGCGCTTACCTGCAGGACTAGCTCGCTAATTC
>CAZOBX010000246.1:0-8644 GCA_964578045.1 uncultured Kangiella sp.
CTTTTTGTTGGTCATCTAGGTTTTGTGCTTGCTGTTGGCCGCTATCAGCAACCTCTCCGGTTTCATCACTGGCAGAAACATCTTCTTGTTGATAGGTTTGTTCTTTATCCTGTTGAGATTGTTGCGCTAATGCGGCTAATTCCATATCTTCAATTTCGACCGCCGAATCACCTTGGGTGTTTTCAGCTTTGTCGAGTATTTCTGCCAATCTTGCCCTAAGTGCATCGTTCTCAGCCTGTAAAGTAGCCGTTTCTTCCTGAGAGCGGGCTAATTCATTATGAGCTTCATTCAACGCGGCATCAGACCCATATCCTTGCGCATCACCTTCACTGTCATCTGCTGCCAAGCTTAACCGCGAACCACCGGATTCCGATTGTCCGCCAGAACCACTATCGCCAGTGCGGTCAACAATTTTTCTTGCACCGCCGGAACGCCATTGTCTATTTTGCATCACCACATCTTGTAAGGCGGCTCTTCTTGGCACATTGCGCATGGTTTCGGCATCAGGAATATCAAGAACTTTACCTTTTAAAAGATTATTAATATTACCATCAGCAAAAGCATCTGGATTTGCTCGATAAATCGCCACCAACGCTTGCTGGATACTGATTGAACGATCGTTACGAGATCTGGCAGAAATACTCCAAAGAGTGTCAGTATTCTTAACCGGACCATAGGTACTGCCTGAAAAGCCGGACGGTGAAAATTCTTGAGGTTCATAACTAGAACGCGGAGTCGTTGACTCCGCTTGTGGTTGTGTCGTTTGACTCACGCCGGTTTGTCTGGGTGGTTCAGTTCTGCTTTTCTCAATGGTCGAAGAGGCTATATCGTCGAACACTGGTGGGTCAAGAAGTAAGGTATATTCTCGTAAGATTTGACCATTGGGCCAGCTAAGCTGAACCACAAAATTTAGAAATGGCTCTTTTACAGGTTTGAATGTAGTGACTTTGATTACTATTTGGTCATTGTCATCTCTGGTGATTGCAAACTTAATACTGTTCAAAAAGAACACTCTGTCAACCCCGAGTTTTTCAAAATCGTTATTACTGGCCAAAGTTGCCAGCACTTCGTAGTCAGCTAAATCCCCGGATGATAACAGTGGAATTTCAGCTTTCAATGGTTGATTTAACCCAGACGATTGTTTTATTTCACCTAAGCCAACAGCAAAAACACTGGCTGAAAACAGACCGATAAAAGATATTGCTAGTAGCATTAATTTACGAAACATACGCTTTTCCCGTTGCATATTTTTTCTGATTTGTTCATTCTTATGACATAGAGTTAACAATAAAGTGAATTTATTCTGACAAGTTCTAAAATTTGACGATTTAGCTTGTTTAATCAAAATATCTAGCTTTACCATGTAGTTACGTGATTGTCTTAAGAACTTTCTTTATAACATTGCGCTAACTATAGCTGATAATTGGCTTTTTACCAATAGTAACCCTGTCACAATTCACAAAAATTCCTATTTTTAGCTACATTTGTTGATGATTTTAGCCCATTTTTACAGAAGAATTTATTTTAGTTTAGACGGTTATACAGAAAAGAGGAAATTAGTAGGAGTCCGTTTTACTATTTTACTAGAGAAGACGTATCAAAGACACCCGGTCATTGCAAAGAGCTTGCAATGACCGTTCATATTAGCCTTAAATTGTTACCTGAATTTATTAATTAGATCAATTCTTCTTCGGCTTCCATAACAACTTGAAATCCTTGTTTAACCCTACGACACTGCTCAAACGCTTGCGGCAGCAATTGTTCAGTGAAAAAAGTCGCTGCTATTTTCTTGCGGGCCAATAAAGCTTTATTACCAGATTTTTCCACTGCTACCAGCATTTCCAACCATAGCCAACCGTAAATGAGATGTCCCATGGCATGTAGATAATCGATAGCACCACCCTGTATTTCGTAGGCTCTCTCGGGAAAAACCTGTTTTAGCCAATCGGTAGTTTCAATAACACATTGTTTGACTTTAATTAGCTCATTTTTTAATTGATTAAATTCATTTAACCCACAGGTTTTATTTAAGCTCTCATCAATCAACTGATACAAATCCAGAATCAATTCCCTTTTATCCAGACAAATCTTGCGACTCATAAAATCCTGTGCTTGAATCCCATTAGTGCCTTCATAAATTTGTGCAATTTTGGCATCACGTACTAGCTGCTCCATGCCCCACTCTCGAATATAACCGTGTCCACCCAATATCTGCACACCGTGATTACAAGCCTCAAATCCTTTATCGGTAAAAAAGGCTTTCGCTATTGGAGTCAAAAGAGCCATTAGCCCCGCGGCTTTTCTTTTAACGCCCTCGTCATCATGGTGGTATTGTCGGTCGATTTGTAGGCCCATAAATACCGCTAACGCCCTACCGGCTTCGGTATACGCTCTTTGTGACAGCAACATTCTGCGTACGTCTGCGTGTTGTAAAATAGTAGTGCTCTGGCCTTGTGCATCTTTACCTTGTTTTCTTTCTAACGCATATTGCTTAGATAATTGATAAGAAGTTTCAGCTAACCCTATACCTTGTACACCGATAGATAGTCGCTCGAGATTCATCATTGTAAACATGGCATACAAACCGCGATTTTCCTTACCGACCAAATATCCTTCGGCATCATCGAAATTCATTACACAGGTGGCAGAACCCTTTATTCCCATTTTGTGTTCAATACTGCCGCAGGTAACGCCATTAGCATCGCCTAAACTACCGTCAGAATGAACCTTTAACTTTGGTACAAGAAATAGGCTAATGCCTTTTGGTCCTTCTGGCGCATCAGGAAGCTTTGCTAAAACCAGGTGAATAATATTCTCGGTGAGATCCTGATCGCCGCCAGTGATAAAAATCTTAGTCCCATTTAGCTGATAGTTTCCGTTTTCTAGCGGTACCGCTTTAGTCTTTATGATTCCCAGGTCAGAACCTGCATGTGGTTCGGTTAGCCCCATTGCACCAGCCCAGCGTCCTTCGAGCATCGGAGGTAAATAGAGCGATTTTAATTCTTCGCTAGCATGGGCATGAATGGCATGATAAGCGCCGGAGGTGAGACTTGAATAAAGGCAAAAGGATGTATTAGTGGAATACACCATTTCTTCAGTTAATAGGTTGATAGTTTTAGGAAGTCCCTGCCCGCCGAATTCTGGATCACCGGAAACGCCTTGCCAGCCACCTTGGGCGTATTCTTTGTAAGCTTGTTTGAAACCTTTTGGGGTAGTCACTTTGCCATTCTCAAAATGACATCCTTGTTCATCTCCCTGTCGATTGATGGGGAACAGAACATTTTCTGAAAACTTGGCCGATTCCTCTAAAACTGCAGAATATAATTCTTCATCAAAATCCTCAAACGCTTCAATACCACCTAATACTTGCTGGATCTTAAAAACATCTTTGATTAGGAAATTCATTTCTTCGAGAGGTGCTTTGTAGGTCATATTGCTTCCAGTTCCTATTAAATGGTTGCCGCCTTTTAATTGATGGCACAAAAAAGGCTCTATACAGAGCCTTTCATGGTGGTCTGACCAATGGATCTTACCACATTTCTAACATTTTCAAACGATTGTTTTAATCTAACAATAACATTAAATTAGAATCAATCCACTTGTTTTTCTTTAAAGTCTTTCCAATAAGACGCAACCGTTTGTTTCATGTCTTTTTGCAAAATAAGAATGCCAATCAAATTGGGTATGGTCATTAAGGCGACCGTTACATAGGCAAGATTCCATATAACAGTTGCATCAGTGAAGGAAGCGACAAAAAATGCGGCAATATAAACGACTCGATAAGGCATTACTGCCTTAGGCCCGAGTAGATAGGTGATTGCTCTATCCCCATAATAAGACCATGCGATAGTCGTGGTAAAGGCGAACAACAACAATCCAATGGTCACTATATACTGCCCCCAATCACCAAATAATCCTTGTTTGAAAGCTACCGTGGTTAATTGAACTGAATGAATCAGAGATTTTCCTGAAACAATAATATCGTCATCTTCAATGGCTCCATTGTTGATAACTAGCTTTCCATCAAAGAGACTATCATCTTTTTTATAGCTGACGTCTTCGGCAATTGAACGAGCATTCAATAAAGTATAATCGCCTCGATTAGCGATACCGTTAATAACACGTATCTCACCGTTAAATTTTATTACACCGCCATCTTCATCTGATTTCTTATCAAAAAACGTAAATAGTTTGGTCACATCGGCGGCTTCCTGGTCAGAAAACTGTCCAGCGACATACAGCATGTCGGTTCGAGCAAAATCATTTTGATGTTTTTGATTCCAAACACCGGAAGACAAGATGACCAGACCTGTGAGTGTACAAATAATGATGGTATCGATAAAAGGCTCTAATAGTGACACCATACCTTCTGATGTAGGCTCATCACCTTTAGCGCTTGCATGAGCGATAGGGGCAGAACCTTGACCGGCTTCATTTGAGAAAAGTCCGCGGTTAATCCCTCTGTCCATTGCGTAGGCAAAACTAGCGCCAAAAAAACCACCGACTGCAGCCGTGCCGGTAAAAGCATCTTCAAATATCGATACGAAAGATGGGCCAATATTTTCCAAATTTCCAAAAATAACCGCCAAAGCGCCTATCACATAAATCAGAGCCATAGTCGGTACTACTTTTTCAGCAACCTGTGCGATACGTTTGATGCCACCAATAATTACAAAAGCTAATACAACGGCTAATACGGCACCCGTTATCCATTTTTCAATCCCGAAAGCGTCATTCATACCTATTGCAATATTGTTTATTTGCGGCATATTTCCACTGCCCATGGAACTCACAACAGTTGCTATTGCTACTAGAATCGCCAACCATTTCATATTGAGTTTCTTTTCCATGTAATACATGGGGCCACCCGCCATGGTTCCATCAGCGGTTTTTTCACGATACTTATGGGAAAGTGTCACTTCGACAAATTTGGTAGTCATACCAAAAAAGGCGGTCATCCACATCCAGAACAACGCCGCTGGACCACCTAAAAATATGGCGAGCGCTACTCCACCGATATTTCCTGTTCCAACGGTTCCTGATAAAGCGGTAGTCAGGGCTTGAAAGTGACTAGTGTCACCTGGCGCATCTTTTTTAGTATATTTGCCACGAAGAATGCGAATGGCATGTCTGAAATATCTGATTTGTGGAAAACCCAGATAAAAGGAAAAAAAGATCCCCGTGCCGAGAAGTAGAATAGGAAAAAAGCCAGCGGAACCCAGATAGCTATCCAGCCATATTAAAAAACTATTAATTGCGTCCAAAATACTGCCCCTTAAAATTATTGTGATTTTATAAGTATTTATTAGTTAGTGGGGCATCATAAACGAAAAAGCGGAGAAAATCTTGTTCTCCGCTATGGAATGTTGGCAAGGAGTTTTTAAATCTTAACGGCTACGCATCCGGATACCTTTTTCGACCGAAACCCAGATCTCTTCTGCATCAATATTTTTGGGAAAATAGCAGCCGGAAACTTGTGCGCTGGCCAGGCTAACGCCTTCCATATTCGATTGACTAAAATCAATGCCTCTCAAATCAGCTGCACGGAAATAACATCCGCTGAAATTGATACCGGTCGCATTTAATCCGCGTAAATCCAATCCTCTAAAATCGCAATCATGAAAATCCAGTGATTGCATCGATTCTCTTTGTGAATTAAACGCTTTGATCTCTTCGCCTCTGATCAACTGATAGAGGGGGTCATCGGGAAATCTTAGTGCCATTTTAGTTGCCTCGTTGGTTTCTATTTCCATACGAGTATAGACATAAATCAGACTTTGGGCATAAAAAAAGAGGCATGGTACATGCCTCTCGGCGGGATAACCCCTTGATAACCAGTTAATTATTAAAACCTATTTAGCTTACAAATAACGTTTTCTTTGGGCAAATCCAAAAACAGTGAGTAAAAACAGTATAAATGACAAAGACCCAGCCGCTTCAAACTCGGCTTCTTCTTCAGGGGTCGTATCACCACCGTCGTCACCACCAGTGCCATCGTCTCCACCACCGTCATCGCCGCCACCATCATCGCCGCCTCCATCATCTGGCGCATCATTATCGTTAATCGTCACAATAACGCTTTGCGGAGCGCCTAATATTGCGCCGTTACCAGGATTAGACAAGGTCAGAGTAAACGACTCTGTTTGCTCTTCAACCGCATCATCAACAATCGCGACATCAAATGTAAGGTTTCTGATCCCTTCTTCAAAAATCAGTGTATTACTAACCGTTTGATAGTCGGAATTTGATAAAGCGACACCGTCAAAACTGCTCACATCAACGCTGACCTGACCAGCGGCACCAAATGATCGAATGATCATGACTTCCATATTGCCTACATCTTCAGCAGCGGAATAAGACACTGCGCCAAAAAAGAAAGTGCCGGGTTGATTATCAAACTCATTGTCGGTAATGCTCACTTTGGTTTGAACGGCACCGCCTAACACCGCGCCGCCTAAGACATTGCTTAAAGTCACCGAGAAAACCTCAGTTCCTTCAAACACATCATCATCGGCTAATACCACGGTAATGGTTTTACTGGTTTCGCCATCCGCAAAGGTTAAAGTGCCAGTTTGGGCAACATAGTCAGTTGGGGATACGGCGGTATCAGTACCAAGTGTAGAGACTGCAAAATCAACCGTCACCTGCCCTTGCGTGCCTAATGCCCGATTGACAGTTAAAGTAACACTTGCATCGGTTTCCTGAACTGTCACAGCGGTATCGTTCAGGGAAATAAGACCAAATTGAGCTGCAGGGCCAATAGAGACAATCCAATCAAAAATTGTATTAAGGTCGGCCGCACTGATCATTGTTCCGTTTAGCGGCATACCTGCTCCACAATTAGGATTTTGGTTGGCTAATTTTATGTAAAGAACTGAATTGACTGGATCGCCAGGATCAACTAATTTTGAATTGTTATTGCTACAATTAGCCACGACATCGACTAATGAGGTTTCCGAAATGGTGGCATCATCTAGGGACAAACCACCGCTGGGGTTATTTCCAGTATGGCAGTTGAGACAGGTATTATTGGCAAAAACAGCCTGAACATCATCTGGCACAGCGGCAACAAGCGATTGGAATTGAAAAAAGCCCACAAACAGGCCGATGGTAGAAATTAATTTTAATGTACGCTTTACCGCCAACATACTTTTTCTCCTGGAAAATCACTCGAAACTACCTCAAAATTGATGCTTGAGGTCACTCCATTGCTATAAGTTAGCACATCTGGACAAAATTTCACTTTCAGAGCGCCCAAACTGTGAACTTCTCAACATACTGAGTCTCTTTGGACAAAAAAAGCCGGAATAAATCCGGCTTTTTAGTTTTACGGCATGTGCTATTACAATTTATCAGCTTCTTCCGAAAGGTACTTAGCCACTCCCTCGGGTGATGCGTCCATTCCTTTGTCACCTTCGTTCCATCCAGCAGGGCAAACTTCACCATGTTCCTGATGGAATTTGAGTGCATCAACCATTCTTAACATTTCATCGATATTTCTGCCAAGTGGTAAATCATTAACCACTTGATGACGAACCAGGCCGTCTTGGTCAATTAAGAATGAACCACGAAAGGCAACGCCAGCAGAAGGATGCTCAACATCATATGCTTGGCAAATTTCGTGTTTAACATCTGCTACCAAGGTATAACCGACTTTGCCTATTCCACCATCATTGATAGCGGTATTACGCCATGCATTGTGTGAGAATTGAGAATCAATCGATACTCCGATCACTTCAACGCCTCTGTCAGTAAAATCTTTCAAACGGTGGTCAAAAGCAATCAATTCAGACGGGCAAACAAAAGTAAAATCAAGTGGATAAAAGAATACCACGGCCATTTTGCCTTCTGTCGCTTTACTAAAATTAAAATCATCAACAATTTCGCCATTTCCCATGACAGCTGCTGCGGTAAAATCTGGTGCCTGTCGGCCAACTAATACGCCCATGATGTTCTCCTGTTAAATCATTTTGTTGTTAGAAATAATGCTAGTAGGAATGAAAGATACATTGTACCAGTTTTGCTTTCAAATTTAGTATTTCAATAGGAATAATTGAATTAAACTATGAGGTTTATTTTTGGCTTAGATTTTGGCCAAGGATGGGGCCAATGAAGAATCAACTCAAATACACGGACTGACAAGGAGTATTGGCTAAAATTCCACTCGGGCCCATAATCCTTCCACTAGGGCCTGTTGATCTTTCATAGTTCAACAGGCCCTAGGCCAGAGATGTTTTATTTGCAAGATCTATATTGATTCGTAACGCAACTGAAGCTCAATTGCATATTCGTCACCATTTTGTCCAAGCAAACCGGATTTGAACTTAGAGGAAGGTGGTCTTTTTCCCATCCAGATATTGAGCACGCAGCGGTAAAATTCGAGTGAAGATGCTATTTCACCAAGTAATCGCTTATTTTGGTATACCCTGGTGCCAAAATCCTGGTGATAGTCGACGCGTATGACATCACCCTTATTGATATTACGTTTAAAAAAGCCGATAAATAGTTTTATCTTAGTCATATTATCTTCTAGTTCTTTTGACTCGTTATTGATTTTCATAGCTTCAGCTAATTGTCTACCAAATGTTCTACCGGATATCTTGCGATCAGACATAAATTTGAATTCCATGCGTCTGGCAGCGTC
>CAZOBX010000247.1:0-8597 GCA_964578045.1 uncultured Kangiella sp.
CCATTAAGAATTCAGCCACTTCTACCGCTGCAATATAAGTTAATTGATAACCATTACAAGTTTCAATTCTGCCAGTGATTTTGTCTCCAGCCGCATTAGTCACTTCCCCCCACAAAAAAGTTCGTAATTTTTCTCGTTGTAATTCGTTAGGCCCCTTAGCTGACTTGCTCACTTGCTGTTTCATTTTGTTTTGCACAAAATTCAGTTTTACTAACCATCGGAACCAATTCAATCGGCGCATATTTTTTGCACCTCTTGGCGAAATGGGAATGTAGACTTCTATGTTTTGAATGCCCGTTGTATAAAATGCGGTAGACACATCGCCCCATGGAATAGTCACTGCGTTTTTGATTCCATCGCCAAAATCAATTTGTCGCTCTTTAAAGGCTAAAGGCACCTGGGTAATTTCACCATTTATTCTTACTCGTCCGCCACTGGCAACGCCTTCAATCGAAGTTTTAGCTGTGCCGGGACTCATGCTGCTGCCGGAATCAAAACCTAATGCCAGATGAGTCGCGTCGGGCATTTTGTCTTTTAACAGACTTGCTAAACAGTCGGTTGGAATAACGTCAAAGCCGACCCCAGGACATAACACGATTTCGGCGGATTTTGCTTGTTCATGCAATGATTGGGCTAATTCAAACACTGCTATTTCCCCGGTGATATCGGCGTAATGGGTTTTGCTTTGAATGCAGGACTTCATCATCGGCTCGGCGGTCGCCGAAAACGGACCGGCACAATGGATCACCAGATGAATATCCGCCAGCTGCTCGGCGACCTCATTTTCAAAATTAAGAGAGAAAACTCTGGCAGATAGGTTTAATTTTTTTGCCAAAGTCTCAATGGCAGCCTGATTTCTGCCAGCAAGAATAGGCTGGTAACCTTTATCCATTGCTTGTTCTGCGATGAGTTTTCCGGTGTAACCATTGGCACCATAAATCATTAATTGTCTATTTGGATCTGCCATATTTATACCTCAGTGTTTGTCTGTTTTTTTGCACTCGCTATAATTTGCGGTACTTTTTTGATCAACTTTTTCATATAGGTTTTAGGGAAGAAACGCTTAAATCGATAAGCTTTTCTTGCATAATCATGACTAATTACCATTAACTGGTTTTTTTCTATGCCTTTAATGACATCGCTGGCGACATCCTTCGCGCTAATCTTGGAATTTTCCATCCATTTTTTTACCAGCGGTTTGACTCCTTCCTCTGTGGGCGACATGGAATCCAATAAATTGGTTTTGAAAAACGCCGGGCAAATCACTGAAACACCAATATTTCGATATCCGAGCTCAGCCCGTAGCGTTTCGCTCAACGCGATAACCCCGGCTTTACTAACATTATAGGACATCATTGTTGGCGCTTGTGCAATTCCGGCAAATGAAGCTGTATTAACTACATGTCCGGGACCATCCTGAGATATTAGTGGCAGCCAAAAGTGGCAGCCTCTAAAGACGCTGTTGAGATTGAGATTAATCGCCCGGTCCCATTGCTCCGAAGTACAGTCAACCATCATACCCGTGGTTGCAATGCCGGCATTGTTGATAATAATATCTAATCCACCCCAAGCATCGGTTATTGTTTGAGCGATTGTGACAAAATCTTGGTCTTTACCAATATCACAATAAAGCGCTATTGCCTCAGCGCCTTGGCTGTTTGCGGCTTCCGCCACTTGTTGTGCACCTTGTAGATTGATATCAACAACCGCAATTTTCCAGCCCAAATCGGCAAACTGCGCAACGATCGCCTTGCCTAAACCGCTGGCACCACCGGTGATTAATACTCTTTTTTGTTTAAACCGATCTAACATCTGAATTCCTCATAGTATGCCAATGTCTGTTTTTCAGCCATATTACACCAAATCGGCAATGATTAAAACGAACGCTCGTTCGTTATTGACTTTTAAGTTATATCTGGAGTAGTCTAGTAAACCAGTCCCTCAAGTAAACAGGCCGATTTCATTCCATGAGCAAGATCTACCTAATTCGTCACGGTCAGGCTAGTTTTGGCGCAGAAAACTATGACTTGCTCTCGGCTGTCGGCCGTCAACAAGCGGCGGCATTGGGAGAATATTTTTTGGCGCATCAAATTCAGTTTGATGCGATTATCCATGGTCAAATGTCGAGACAGACGGAAACAGCTCAAATAATGGCACAATCCAAACGGTTTTCAGGTGAGTTAAAATTAGACAAAGCTGCCGATGAATTCGATAGTGACCGTTTACTGGACTATTATTTACCCATATTGGCTGATACTTCATTAGAATTCCATCAAAAAATTTATTCGGAAGAAAAATGGTTTGCCAATGGCCAGGATTTCGAAAGGATCTTTCGCGCATTGATTGAACTTTGGCAACAAGATACTAGTTGCCCGTTTGAATCTTGGGAAGTATTTCGTAATCGGTCGCTCAACTTGCTTAATCGAATCAGCAAGGCGCATGGCGCCAATAAAAAAATTGCACTGATAACTTCTGGCGGTTTAATTTCAGTCACTATGCAATCAATTTTGGGTTTTGACAATCAAGTGTTTATGGATATGAATTTAACAATCAACAACGCCAGTGTTACTGAAATAAAGATTAAACCTTTGCTAGAAAATTCAGAGATGACTGATCAACAGGTAATTGAAAAACTCAATGCGAGGTTACAGTGTTTTAACAATATCAGCCCACTGCTAATGAAAAAGCAATCCCATTTAATTACTAGAAAATGACTATCAAGGATCTCTATTATGAATTTTGAAATTCCAGAGTGGCTCACTAATCAACTGGAGCAGATCCAGCTATTTGTCCAGCAAAAACTTATTCCGATTGAAAAAGATATTATCTTTGCCGATTTCTTTGAAGTGGAGCAACAACTCAAAAGTCTTAGAGAAGAAGTAAAACAAATGGGTCTGTGGGCGCCGCATATTCCAGCTGAAATAGGGGGCTGTGGCAAGAGCTTAATGCAACTGGGATTAATCTCGGAAGTTCTTGGTCAATCGCCTCTTGGACACTATACCTTTGGTTGCCAAGCGCCAGATGCTGGTAATATTGAGCTATTGCATAAATTTGGTTCGGCTGAGCAAAAAGAAAAATGGATGCAACCTTTGGCCAATGGTGAGATTAGAAGTTGCTTTGGAATGACGGAACCGGATACTGCCGGGTCAAATCCAACATTATTAGAAGCAACTGCTGTATTGGATAATGGTGAGTGGGTTTTAAACGGCAAAAAATGGTTTACCTCATCAGCCGATGGTGCTCAATTTTGTATCGCCATGGTAGTGACCGGGCCGGAGGAAGCAAAACATCAACGAGCCAGCATGATAATCGTACCCACTGATAATCCAGGCTATAAATTTGTTCGAAACATTTCAATCATGGGTGAAGCCGGTTCCGGTTATTATTCTCATTCCGAGATCGCTTTTGAAAACTGTCGCGTACCAGAAACCAACTTGATTGGTGAAGCGGGTAGCGGTTTTGCTTTAGCGCAGGAGCGATTAGGACCGGGACGAATTCACCATTGCATGCGTTGGTTGGGTATTTGCCGCCGCTCCTTAAACGAAATGATCGATTACGTTAAAATCCGAAAAATTACTGCAACTAAATCACTCGCTGATATGCAAGCCATCCAACACTGGATCGCTGAATCAGCGGCTGAAATGGAAGCTGCAAGAACTTTAGTCTTACAAACCGCCTGGAAAATTGAGAATACCGGATTCGAGTCGGCTAAAAATGAAGTGTCGATGATCAAGTACCATACCGCCAACGTAATGCAGAGAGTTGTCGATAAAGCACTACAAAGTCTAGGTGGACTGGGGATGACTGATGATAAAATACTGGCCTATTTCTATCGTCATGAAAGAGCGGCCAGAATATACGATGGACCGGACGAAGTGCATAAAATGGTCGTGGCCCGAAATTTACTGAAGTAAAAAGATTCTTCACTACGGAGGCAAAGCTTGCCCCGTGAAACGCTGTAGGTACGGAGAAACGGAGAAAGACAAAAAATAAGACCAATGCTTTTTTAATCTATTATGTTGGTTTTCATTGATATTAGGTTTTGGTTTTTATCCGTGGTGAATATTTCGTTTTACTTTTCTTAAGGTTTTATAATGCAAAAATGGAATGGCGAGAATGACTTCGCTTTATTCAGATCAAGCATGCCAATTAGCAATCAGCAAATTTGGCAGGCTTTTTATCATCTACATAAAGATAGAATTCGAGTACAAAAAGAAACAGTAGCTGTCGATAAATTGAATAGGATTATTAAAGCGACTTTCAATCTTTCCAATCAAAAAGGCTTTGCGTTAATGAGCCTGCGTGACCTAAGTCAGGAAACCAGCATCAGCATGGGAAGTTTGTACGCCTATATTGGTAGTAAGGGACAGCTCGCAGAAATGATCCATCAATTCTTGCCACATATATTTGACCTTTGTATTGGAGTCCACCTTGATAAAAATGATTCTAGTCAACAGCAACTAAACAAATTAGTACGAGGCCATATTTTTATTACCGAGCGCTTGCAACCCTGGTTCTTTTTTGCTTTTATGGAAACAAAACACCTGAGTCGTTCTGTCAAACAGTTGGCGAAAGATAATGAAGCCAAATCAGAAATGCTTTTGCATCAAATTATAAAACAAGGTGAACAACAAGGAATCTTTGCTCCATCAGATAAGTTCTTAACCAGCATGATGATAAAAAATTTGTTGCAAAACTGGTATGTTAAACATACCAAATACAAACACAACAATACCGACTGTGAAACTTACATTCGTTTTATTGAGCAGGTTATCGGTCGATATTTGGAGAAGCATGTATGACAAATCTATCGGGCTTTGATTTAGCGAAGGGCCTTGATTTGGTTAAAGATTTCGATCTCGATCAGGACTGTAGAGAATCAGACAAACTGCCTATTGAAAAACTAACAGCCTACCTGCTGATTCACTTGCCGAAATTTATGCGCAGCAAGCGGTTGCATATCAAACAATTTTCCGGCGGCGCTTCAAACTTGACTTATCGACTTTCCAATCATCAAGATTCCTTGATTTTGAGAAGACCACCGAGTGGAACCAAAGCGAAATCGGCCCACGACATGGTAAGAGAGTACGATGTTCTCAGCAAAGTCGGCAGCTATTATCCACTTTCACCTAAACCGATTTTGCTTTGTGAAGACCAATCGATAGTCGGTGAAAAGTTTTTTATCATGCAGGAAATTATAGGATTGGGAATCGACAAAAACCTACCGGTAGAAATGAATGAACAACAACAAAATCAGCTCTGCGAAAATTTTGTTGATGGATTAGTTGCGCTTCATAAAATAGATATCGAGCAAACGGATTTAGCATCTCTCGGCAAACCAGTGGGTTACGTTGAAAGACAACTCGAAGGTTGGCAGAGTCGATATCAAAAAGCCAAAACTGATGATGTGCTATCAAGCGACAATGTTTATCAATGGCTAAAGAGCAATTTACCGCCAGATTCTGGTTATCAAGGGTTAGTACACAACGATTACAAATTTGATAATTTTATCCTGGATGCCAATCAACCAGAAAAAATAATTGGTGTACTGGATTGGGAGATGACAACCTTAGGTGATCCTTTGTTGGATCTAGGTTGCTCACTGGCCTATTGGGTAGAAGCAAAGGATCCAGAAACCATGCATGCTATTAGAATGATGCCGACTCATCTTTCAGGCATGATGTCTAGAGAACAAATATTTGAATGTTACTGCAATCAGCGTGATATTAGTGGTGTTGAACTAACTCCCTATTATGTTTTTGGCCTATTTCGCTTAGCGGTGATCGCTCAACAGATATACTATCGTTTTTATCACGGTCAAACCGATAATCCTAAATTCAAACATTTTGGTCAATTGGTAAATATACTCATTGACTATGCCCAACAACAGATTAAAAAATAATGAGGAATACAAGATGAAAAACTCGCCATTCAGTCTAGCAGGAAAAATAGCATTAGTGACGGGAGCCAGTCGCGGTATCGGCGAAGCGACGGCACGTCTATTCGCCAGCCAGGGAGCGCAAGTCATCATATCCAGTCGACGTCAAGAAGCGCTGGATGAACTGGCTGAAAAAATTAACCAGGAAGGACATGCAGGGAAGGTTATAGGCATGGCTTGTCATATTGGTAATACAGAGTCGGTCAATGCGTTACTGGAAAAGTTAACCGCTAAGTTCGATAAAATCGATATTTTAGTTAATAACGCGGCTACCAATCCGTTTTTTGGAGAGCTACTAGATACGCCAGAATCAATGGTCGATAAAACCATCGATGTAAACATCAAAGGCTATTTAATGATCAGCCAGTTAGTTGGAAAAATCATGAAACGAAATGGCGGTGGTAGCATTATCAATACGGCATCGATCAATGGCGTTATTCCCGGTCCCATGCAAGGTATTTATTCAATCACCAAAGCGGCGGTCATTTCGATGACAGCCTCTATGGCAAAAGAAACTGCACGCTATGGAATTCGAGTTAATGCGGTATTACCGGGATTAACCGATACTAAGTTTGCTTCTGCTTTAACTAAAAATGAGAAAATGCTCAAGAGTATATTGCCGATGATCCCCATGGCAAGAATGGCGCAGCCAGAAGAAATTGCGCCAGCATTCTTGTTTTTGGCTTCTGACGCTGCATCCTATATAACTGGGATTAATTTACCAGTTGATGGTGGGTTGTTGTGTTAGATAAACCACACTCCCCCTGTCACCTGACAATCAATGGAATCCAATAGCATATGGATCATAAGCCCAATGCCCACATACCGAGTCTTGGGGAGTAAACACAGCAAACAATAGATCATCATAGGAACCAATCCATGCAAAGGATGAAAACCGATACTACATCGTCCGGCATCATATATCGGGTTTGCCAACAGATGATCTAGATCAACCAGCATAGTGGCCATCATTAGCAAATAGGCTACTTTCCACTGTTTTCTGTAAAACAGCGCCACGATAATCGCGGGCACGATAAAATGTAGCAGAAGATGTAGAATTTTGTATTCCCCTTACTGGTGGATGTGATCTTAGTTTATCTAGATTTGTTTGTCAGCCTGCGGGTTAGTTTGTGCTAAAATCGGCCGCTAAAGAATCTCTGTTATCTTCAACCTGGATTAATCTAGGTTCAAAACCTGAAATATTAGTATCCAATGATCCGATTTAAACAGTTATCGCTATTTCAAGGAAGTCTGCCGCTACTGAAAGATGTCAATCAGACCTTATACCCTGACCAAAAGATAGGTGTAGTAGGAAGAAATGGTTGTGGTAAATCCAGCTTGTTTTCCATGCTGCGCAATGAAATAGCGCCAGAACAAGGCGGTCTTGAGTTTCCACCGAAATGGCGAGTTAGCAGCGCCAAACAGGAAACGCCTGCCAGTGCCCTTTCTGCCTTAGATTATGTACTTTCAGGCCACAGCGAATACCAACACATCCAACACGCACTGGCAGAGGCCGAATCTGCCGAAGACGGTCTTGCCATTGCCAATCAACACGCCAGGCTCGACGCCATTAATGGTTGGTCATTACCAGCGCTAGCCGCCAAAATGTTAACGGGACTTAGTTTTAACGAACAGCAAATGCAATCCACCGTCAGCGAGCTTTCTGGAGGATGGCGAATGCGATTAAACCTGGCGCAGGCGCTTATTCAGCCTGCCGAACTTTTGCTTTTGGATGAACCGACCAATCATCTGGATTTAGAAGCGGTATTGTGGCTTGAAAGTTATTTGCGCGGTTACGATGGTATGTTACTGACGATTTCCCATGATCGAGATTTTCTCGATAGTTTTTGCAGTCATATTCTACATTTCGAAAATCAGGGAATCATTTGTTATAGCGGAAACTATTCACAATTTGAAAAGCAAAAACACGCCAAACAAGTGCTGCAGCAAGCAGAGTTCGAAAAACAACAAAAAGAAATCGAACACCTGGAAAGTTTTATTAACCGTTTTAAAGCGAAGGCCAGCAAAGCCACTCAGGCGCAAAGTCGAGTAAAAGCGCTGGATAAAATGGATAAAGTGAGCGCCGTTCAGATCCGACAGAAATTTGGCTTTGAATTTAAACCGATCAATAAAAACATCACCGAATTAATAGACCTGGACAAAGTGCAGGCCGGATATGGCGAAACGACGATTTTGTCCAACGTAATAATGCGCATTATGGCCGGCCAGAGGATAGGACTATTAGGTAGAAATGGGGAAGGAAAATCAACCCTGATTAAAGTGATCTGTGGTGAACTGGAAAAACAAGCCGGTGAACTGAGTCGTAACAAACACTTTAGAGCCGGTTATTTTGCTCAGCATCAAGTCGAACAACTCAATCTTGACCAATCACCAATTTGGCATATTCAGTCCCTGGGTGATGGCGTTAGCGAACAGCAGGCACGCAATTTCTTAGGCGGCTTTGCTTTTAATGGCGATAAAACCCTGGATAAAGTTGAAGGATTTTCAGGCGGGGAAAAAGCCCGTCTAGTACTCGCCATGATCACCTGGACTGCACCTAATTTATTATTACTGGATGAACCCACTAACCATTTTGACATTGAAATGCGAGAAGCCTTATCGCTGGCGTTACAAAATTATGAAGGGGCGGTAATTTTAG
>CAZOBX010000248.1:0-8580 GCA_964578045.1 uncultured Kangiella sp.
CCTCTTTATCGAGATAATTTTCCCACTCGAGAACTTCGCTCTTTCGCTTTTCATCAACTGGAGTCAACAATTTTTGGGAAAATTTCCTATCCAGAAAATCAGTGATTTTTACTGAACCCTGCACAAAATCATTTTCGTATTGGAGAATAGGCAGCGCTGAGCCTAGTCCCATTTTTTTGGTCTGATTAATATGCAATCCCGGCACCATGTTAACAAGCTGGTGGTCTAGTTTTTTGTAATCAAGTGTCCAGCGAATTTTTTCGCAATAATGTGAAATTGGAAATTGATATAATTTGATCATGCCTTTTCAACTTTATTAGATTGATTATAGAAATTTTTATCTTTAATCTGATTCTGACAGAGGACGCCAATTAAAATCAGGATCGGAATATTCTTAGTTAAGGGTCCAAACGGATGAATCCAAAAAGAAGGGGCTATAATTGTCAGAAGTATTGAGTAAAAGATAATAACAATTATCTGAAGCCAACAGCAAATTCTAATCCCCCTACCGACAATCAGCCAGACTCCCAACAAAAAATCAACTAAACTACCAGCATAAACCAAAAGATTTGCCAGACAACCATTTATTCCAACGTCAGCTAATAGGGTAAAACCAATTTCTGGCGATATGAATGTCGAAATAATACCCGTTGAGATCCACAGAAAAGCCAACGCTTTTAGCTGTCCCATAAATCGCTTGTGGATTGTTCGAACGATTCGCCATAAACATAAAAAAAGCGATACCCACGCCAGTTCCTGTCACCACAGCGGCAGAAAGAATGTGAATGAATTTTAGCAATAAGTAACTATCCATTGGTTTCCTCCTCATCAATCGTCACGCTGGTCTCAATATCTAATTCTTCTACATATTTATCGAATTCTTCCAGCCGGTACAAGCCCAAACAGGGCAGAGCTCCAACTTGATGAATGTTTCCGGCGATTAGTTTTTTAACAAGGATAATAGTAGATATTGTAGGTATGTATGGGCCTATTCCGTTGTCGGCATAAAGACTCCATGTCAATGATTTTTGTTTTCCATTTCTATCGACTCCCTTTATTAGCACCTGCATGCCACCTTTGTCTGTGCCTAGATGGATAAATAAATTGCTCATTTTGATGATTAGCTTGGTTAGTATCGCCCAGTTTTTTACAATCCCTATTTTTGAAATATGGGCCATGCAAACCATGCTAAGATGTAAAAAGGATAATTCTAAGCCTGCCTTAAAACTGACTCTTTTGATGACCTTGTATCGCTCGGGAAACAACGCCAAGTCGGGTACATCCACATTGGCAAGCCAGCGCTTGCCAACAATTCCGCCTAAATTTTTAGTTTCTGCGTCCATCCAGCCAAAGACATTGCTCCATTGACCATCAGTAAAAACCTTAAAGGGATGACCTGTATAAGAAAGAATAGCCCTGACAGTCGCTTCACCTCTTTCTGCTTTATTTCCGGGAGCGATGGCGATATCAATCGAACTGATGCTTGAAAAATAATCTTGGAAATGGTCGATCACCGTTGAAGATAATCCGGGAACTGAACTGGCACCACTAACCACCAGCAATTTTTTTTCTCTGGCCAATTTATCAAGGCTATCTATGCCACAGACAAAATCACGTCCATCCGCCAAATCAATATAATGCGCGCCAGCATTCATGCACGCCATTGCGACAGTATAATCCTGACCTTGAAACGGACCACAGGTATGTACAACAATATCAACTGAGAGCTTGTTTAATTTAGATCCAAATTCTTTAGCATAAATATCGAGTTCTAAGGCTTTAAGCAACGCCTTCGCGTCAACTTGAAGATGATCAATCAGCAGATTTGCTTTGGTCAGGCTTCGGCCGGAAATCAACAAAGCAATATCAGGAATAGCACAAAGACTTTCAGAAATTCTTTTTCCAAAATTTCCATAGCCGCCCAAAATCAACACTGTTTTCATTATTTATTCTTGCCCCCTAACACAGCGAGAATCAGTACCTCGACACAGGGATTTTGACTAGTTACTTTTGTTTTGAATTGTTAGATCGCGGTCAGTAAGATTGGCTTACCTTTAGTTATCACCATAGAGTGTTCAAACTGCGCTGACAGATTGCCAGTCTTTCCGGTTAATGTCCAACCGTCGTCCGCTTCGTTAACAAATTGACTCTTGGTAGACAGAAAGGGTTCCACCGCAATGACCATTCCTTCTTTGAGTATTCTTTTATCCTGAGGTACATAAAACCCATGAATTTCTTTAGGATCTTCATGAAGACCTCTTCCGACACCATGCCCACAAAGATTTTTTATAATTTTGAATCGTTGTTGTCTGGCAACCTGCTGAATTGACTTACCGATACCGTTAAGAGGTTTACCCGCGCTTGCGTACATACAAGCTTCATGCAGAGCCAGCTTGGTAGCGTGCAGCAAGCGATCTTTTAGAGCCGAGCTCGGTGGCACGATAAAACTTCCTCCGGTGTCTGCAAAGTAGCCATCTTTTTCCGCTGATACATCGATATTTACTACATCACCAGGCTGGATCACTCGTTCACCCGGTATCCCGTGTGCCGCTTCTTCATTAATGCTAATACAGGTATAACCGGGGAAATTATAAGTCACCTTAGGGGCTGACTTTGCCTCAGAATCCTCCAGCAACTGTTTGCCGATCAGATCTAACTCTGCAGTCGTCATACCTGGTTCGGTACGATTCATCATTGTTTTTAAAGTCATGGCAACGATACGCCCGATCACTTTTAGGTGTTTAAGATCCTGATCTGATTCGATGATCATGTTTCTCTCCAAGTCAATTAATTCTGTCCTGCGAAGTTAACTGCATTTTTGCTGTAGAGTATTTCAACACTGAACCTATTACAGCTGTTTCAGCGCACGCTGCCGAAAGCGCCCTTTTTCATGATGATTTGAAGGGAGTTTTTTGTCACTTCTCCCAAAATATTTTATCCAATATTTCTTGTTCTAAATAATGTTGAAAAGTTGTTTCAATTTCGCTACGTTTAATTTTCAGGGTTGGCGTTAATAAATTATTCTCGACGGTCCAGTTTTCTTTGAGAATAACCAGGTGATCCAGTTTTTGATGACTTTCTAATTGTGAATTAGTCTTTTCCAGTGTTTCTAACAAAGCTTTGGTGGTCTTCGGATTGGAGAGATTATTTTGTGGATTCATTACCACTAACGCGATCGGTTGCTTGCGTCCCTGTCCAACCACACAGACCTGTTCAATTTCCGTATAATAACCCAACAAATTTTCTATTGGAGCGGGCACTACATATTTACCTTTAGAGGTTTTGAACTGCTCCTTTACCCTACCGATAATTCGATAGTCACCGTCTTCCGTTAACTCTCCCATATCGCCGGTATGAAACCAGTCGTCGGTAAAGCTTTTTGAGGTGACTCCTGGATTTTTATAATACTCTTTAAAAACCGCTGCTCCGCGGATCATAATTTCCTGATTTTCACCGATTTTCATTTCTACGCAACCAATCGGTTTTCCGATAGTGCCTATAGCATCAACGTTAAAGGGTAAATTGGTACAGCTTAAGCCGGAGGTTTCTGTCATGCCCCATCCTTCAGAGATAGGAACACCAATCCGATTGAACCAGCGTAAAATTTCCGGTGGAATGGACGCCGTTCCAGAACCAAATATACGAGTCCGATTAAAGCCTAATTCCTGGCGAATCTTTTTTGCCAGCCAGTGCTTAATCAGCGGTATTTTTAATAAAAACTGGAGTTTCTTATCAGGTATTTTAGCCAAAATCCCGCTTTGAAATTTATTCCACAATCGAGGCACGGAAATAAACAGATCCGGCTGGGACCGTTTAATGTCATCAACAAAAGTCTCTAAGCTTTCAACAAAGTAAATTTTGCATCCGGTATAAAAAGAAACGTTTTCAACTAAACCTCGCTCGGTAATATGTGCTAATGGAAGATAAGACAAGATCCTATCTTCACCTGACAGGTGATTTAGATTGGCTGCTTCAACTGCTGCCGATGCCAGATTCTCAAAAGATAAAACAACGCCTTTAGGTTTGCCAGTACTGCCGGAGGTGTACACAATACTCATAGTATCTTCTGCGTCTGGTTGATGCAGCGTTTGTAACGGTTCATTATCAAGTAACGCCTGCCACTGAATTTGCCCGATAATAGTCGGATAAGGAAAAATGATGCGAGGGATTTCTTTGGCTATACCAGCTTCGGCTTCAACCAAACCATCTAGCTTGCCAACAAAGACACATTTGCAATTGCTGTTTTCAATAACATACTGGATGGTCTCTCGGTTGGCAGTATGATAAATCGGTACTGAGATCATTCCGGCCATCATAATCGCCAAATCCGCGATAAACCATTCAGCGCAGTTTTTGGATAAAATACCAACTCTATCGCCAACTGTTAATCCCATATTTTTTAAGCAGCCGGCGACTGCTCTGGCATTTTTATCCGCCTCAGCCCAGCTAAAAGTTTTCAGTTGGCCATCGACAGGCTGATGCAGATAAATTTTATCTGGGTGTTTTTGTACTGTTTTGAGAAATTGTGCTAAAGGAAGTGTATAGTCCATTTTTGATCCTTGTCTTATTATTCTGTCACTTAGCAATATTTTTCTACTAAATAGTCTGGATGATTATGCAGCAAATAAGCCTCATTGCATAGAAATTATCTAACAAGGCGCTTGGTAAAGCTAGCCTATTCCCTGTTAAAGCGGCAGTTGTTTCATAAACTTAAGGGATTCTCATTGAACGCTTCCATACAAGTCAGGCGAGTGCATGCAGAACATAAGAACCATCTGTTGCTTTATTTCCGTTTGAGCGATGTACCAGATTTTTTATAAAAGCTAATTCTTTTGTCTATGGAAGATAGAAAGTAGACTTGAATAAAGCGAATTACCTGGAATGCAACCATTTAGGTAAGAAATCATAAGGGTCAACTTTAACCGATTCATTGTATTTGATTTCAAGCGTCTTTAATTCGGTTAATAAGCTCTGGTCTTTACAGCCATCAAACAAATCGGTACAACCACCAATAAAGGTCCCTTTAATAAATATTTGCGGAAACGTATTCCAGGTTGTTTTATCTCTTAAAGCCATTCGCATTTTCTGGCCGCGGTTATTTTCCTGGTAGTGGACAGAATCCAGATCAACTGAACGATAAGGGATCTCATATTTAGCCAGAACTTTACGCACGGACCAACAAAATTCACACCATTCAAGCGCAAACATCACTACGTCATTTTCATTATCCGAAATAATCGCTTCAACTTCTTTAACGGCTTGTTCATCCAGTTCGACTGGCTCATCATTTACAACAATGGTCGGAGTCGAAATATCAAAACGATAACCCGGTGTTGAACGCGAAATTTGCTGTTCCGTTTCGGTCATTTCTACTGCTACATCTTCAAATAACGGTGTGGTCAAATAACGCTCGCCGGTATCCGGTAACATAACCAAAATATTTGATCCTTTTGGCGCCGTTTCAGCAACTTTTAGCGCACCTGCTAAAGTAGCACCTGCCGATATGCCAACAAATATTCCTTCTTTTTGCGCCAGATCTTTCGCGCACTGCAGGGAAAAATTACCGTCGATCGGAACGTAACCGTCGATCAAATCGGAGCCAACCGCTTGCTCGGCTAATTTGGGAATAAAATCCGGTGACCAACCTTGCATTAGATGGGGTCTAAAATTGGGATGGCTTTCACTGTGGTTGCCATCGGCATTTCTTTTTTGTGCAATTTTGCTGGCTAATATTTGAGAGTTGTCTGGCTCGCACACAATCACTTGGGTATTGGGACTTTTATCTTTTAATACTCTGGCAACTCCGGAGACAGTTCCGCCGGTGCCAAATCCGCTGACCCAATAATCCAGTGACCTATCTGAAAAATCCTCCAAAATTTCAATCGCAGTAGTGGTTGCATGGATATCCGCATTAGCCGGATTTTCAAATTGTTTGGGTTGCCACCAGCCATAGGCTTTGGCTAATTCATCCGCTTTAGCAACCATGCCTGAGCCTTTATCGGATGCTGGCGTTAAGATGACTTCTGCGCCTAAAAAACGGATCATTTTACGTCGCTCGATGCTGAAATTTTCAGCCATGGTAATCACCAATGGATAACCTCGTTGCGCGCAGACCATCGCCAATGCGATGCCGGTATTGCCACTGGTCGCTTCCACAATGGTTTGACCCGGCTTGAGTTCGCCGCGGCGTTCGCCATCTTCTATCACTCCGATCGCTAAACGGTCTTTAACCGAACCCATTGGATTAAATGATTCGACTTTAACAAAAATATTCACGCCTAGCGGTGCAAGTTTGTTAAGCCGAACGACCGGGGTATTGCCGATCGTTTCTAAAATATTGTTGTATATTTTGCCCATCTTAGTTCTCCCTATTTGATATGATGGTTTAATTCAATTCATTTAATAATTCAGATTCTTGTTCTGCGGCCAACTGCGCGCCTGTCGCGAGCACTTCTTCAAGCAACGACTCTGCATGTTGCCACAAAGTACGAGCACCGATAAAACAAGGTCTAATTACTAGTTTTCCATTAATAATAGTTGTACTTGGAATATTTTCGCCTTTAGCGACTAGTTTTTGATGTATAAGACGATTTAATTGGTCTAGGTCTTCCCACTGGTCGCAAATATAGCGAAAACAGACGATCGACAATGTCGGCTCCAATACGCACTCTAGTTGGGGATGACTATCGGCTTTTTGAGCAATATAAGCTGCCATATCATTATGTCGACAAACCCGTTCACTCAAGCCTTTTTTACCAATTTCGCTAATCAAGCCCCATACCACAGCACCTCTCGAAGGTGCGGATAATTCGACACCAAAATCACTATAAGCGATACCCAGACTGTCCATCGAATTGGCTGCATTGGCTTCATTAAATGACCCCTCCAGGTAATGGGCCGTACCTTGTGTAAAGGCTCGACTGAGAATACTTCTGTCACGCACATAAGTCGCACCGATACCTATCGCCGCGCCCAACCACTTATGTGGATCAACAATCACTGAGTCGGCCTTCGATAGGCCTTTGTATAAATGCTTTATTCGAGGGTCAAGAATGCCCGGAAGTCCATAAGCGCCATCAACATGAAACCATAGCTGATATTCGCGCGAGATTTCAGCAATCACTTCTAGCGGGTCAATTGCACCTGAGTTCGTACTTCCGGCGTTAGCGACTACTGCTACCGCTAACCATTCGTTTTCAGTGTCATCTATATCCTTTTGGATCTGATTTCTCAGCGCCTTTGTACACATTCGCCCGTGCTTATCCACCGCGACAGTTACTACTGCTTTTCGACCCAATCCAAGAACGGCGGCTGCCCGTTGAATAGTATGATGACACTCATGACTCGCGTAGATTCGACAGGCTTTTGTTAATCCATCACGCGCCGGATCCATGCCTATTTTTTCAAATGCCCACTGTCTGGCCGCGCCTAACGCTACGATATTGGCAGTCGAACCGCCGCTGCTATAAACCCCTTTCATGCCTGCCGGCAACTCAAACATTTCTGCCATCCAATCTAATGAGACTTCCTCTAAATAACTAAAAGCGGTTAGCCCCAGCCTTTGCGGCGAAGCAACTGAACCACTCAGGTTCGCCAGCGCGCCGATGGAAGTCGCACCGGTACAGATAAACGAAGTACAGCCCGGTTTTGGTATTTGAGAGCCATTGGGGATCAAATACCGCCCCATATCATCAATCACTTGCTCAATCCCTTTGCCATCCTGTGGCAGAGGACCACCCAACGCTTTTTGCCAGCTTTCGACATTTTTCATCGCATCGGGATGCTCAAAATGTAGATACTCATCCAGATATTCTCCGACCTTGCTAAGCAAGGGGCTTAAATAACTGCAATGGGCTTTTTCTTGATGCATAGGGTGTTTCCTGTGATTTGTATGTGACTTGGTCCCGCTCAATTTCGTATTGCGGTAGGAGCGCCCGTCTCGGCGCGAATGGTACATACTCTTTTCGCGGCGCAGAGGCACGCTCCCACCACTCAATACCTAAAACAACAGCTGGCCACCACTGGCTAGAAATTCCATGGTTTTTGGTGCTCCGGCAATTTCAACGCCCGGGATTAAATCGCCTTCGGTTATACCTTTCACTCTGGCACAAACAGTACATAATAAGATTTTTCCACCATTGCCGACAAACTGAGTAATCAAATCGCTTAGTGGCTCCAGACCCTCATGAACTAATCCGTCAGCGCCACCTTTAACACAAAGGTCAGCTGCATCAGAAGTCATAAAAACAATCGCCTCGCTGGTTTTTGACGCAGTGACGGCGATTATAAAAGCGGTAGTTGCACGTTCGACGTGATTAACGCCTTCTTGACAATTAATTAGATATTTTGCACTCTTTTCAGTTGAAGTATTCATGGTTAACTCTCTCCTTATAGTAAATTCGATAAAATTAGTTTTCCCGATTTGTCCTACAGACCATTTGTTCCAGAATCAAAGTTTGTGGAAACAAGTCTATATCAGGTGGTACTAGTACCTCGACACAGGGATTTTGACTAGTTCAGAGTTAAGCCAACAAGTGAGTGCAAGGCGTGACTCGAAGACAATGGTTAGCCCTTTTCAAG
>CAZOBX010000249.1:0-578 GCA_964578045.1 uncultured Kangiella sp.
GGAGAGTCGCTAAAATACTGATGCTGGATGGCTGCTCTTATCCGGAGTTGAGGTTAACTAGTTATTCGAAAAGTCGGATTGAAAATTCAGGTTTTTGAAAACGGCTTCTTTCAAGTGTAGATCCAATACCACACTTCCAATCTCCTGATGAAACTCCTTTACACGACAATTATCTAAATCAAGGAAGTTCTTTAGTTTTGAAAAACAATTTTTGTTGATCAACATCGACAGGTAATGTTCTCGTTGGTCAGATTTTAAATAATAACAATCTGCACAAACACGATTTCCAGATCCAACAATTTGACTCAAAAGCAACTCGATCAGTTTAACCGGCAAATCAGGCACATCAACCGGTTGAACAAATAGAAATTCGGTTGAACACTTTTCAAGTCCTTTTAAAACTCCTTGAAGAGGACCTTTGAACGTCTCATTATTATCCGTTAAAACGGGATAACCCAAGTGGGTATATTCTGCGATATTCCGATTAGCCGAGATCAATATCGCGTTTACTTGTGGCTTTAACCAATGGATTTGCCTTTCTATCAACCTCGAACGCTGATAATTAATTAGTCCTTTAT
>CAZOBX010000249.1:588-1033 GCA_964578045.1 uncultured Kangiella sp.
GTCCTTTATCTTTACCGGCAACTCTTCTGCCGGCGCCGCCGGCCAAAATTAATCCAGTAATGTTGTTTTTGCTAAATGACGTTGGCATATTTTTCCTGATTAAATTTTGGCTTTGTTGTATTTAACCTCAACTCGAGATAAGAGCAACCATCCAACATCAGTATTTTAGCAACTCGACCCGTTAAGTTTGCTTTCAATAGCTCGCTATTAACGCACCAACTTGCCTTGATAGTCACAAAAATACTGATACTGGTCGATGAGCCCTTATTTAATCTGATATTTTTAGGGATTACTGGCTACTCTTATCCCGAGTTGAGGTTAATTACATAATTCGACAAGCCTAACTATCGCTCTAACAGCGTACCTCCGTGTAAAAATCCCTTAACGCCTATTCCGAGGGGATAATTTTCTCTGCAAGAGGGCTAAAACGATTGCCGGTTAAACG
>CAZOBX010000249.1:1043-6022 GCA_964578045.1 uncultured Kangiella sp.
GGTTAAACGTTAAGGTCTGTGCTTTTTCCAACAAACCAATCGGACATTGCCTGCTTAAAATGCTCGGCTTGCACTTGTTCACTGGATAACAAAGCAGCAACATCAAATGATGCATGACTACGATTAGTGATTCCTTTGAGGGTTGAATTACATTCAATAACCCCCCTGATTCGAACCGGCAATACCGAGCAACCGGTTAATTGACTTAACTTGATGAACCCGGGTTTGATTCTGGTACGCGGATTTGCAGGGCAATGAATTCCACCCTGCGGAAAAATAGCCACTAATTCACCCGCTTTTATCGCCCTGAGCGCGCTCCTAAAGGCTCCTTCCACACGGCCTGCTCGGTCAACCGGAATGCAGCCAGCCGCTTTAAACATTCGGTTAAGAATGGGACGCTCATATTCCTCTTTTGCAATCATAAAGCGGATCGGTCTGCCAGTAGCCGTTATCAATAAAAAGGGATCGATAGCAGAGACATGATTACAAGCAATAATTAACTGCTTAATATCAGGTAGTTCAATTTTAATATCACCCTGACGATGAAATTTCTTACAATATAAGCGCAACCAACCGTCAAGTACATTGGTCAACGGGTGCCCCCAATTGGCGCCGTTGTGCCGATTGCCAATTGCAACAAAAATTGCCAGAAAACTGAAAATAATGAGAATAACAATCAATAATACCATTAAACCACTCATTCATTTGACTCTGGGTTTTCGATCCAAATCAAACTCGCCATTCGGCCAGTATCTCCATCACGCCGGTAAGAATAAAATTGAGACGATTGCGAAAAAGAGCAATAATCTCCGCCATAAACATCGATTAATTTTTGCTGGAATATCATTCGTGCAATTTGATAGAGATCGCAATGATATTTATTATTTCCGGTGGCTGTAAAAGCATTAGAATTGGCTAAATTTTTTTGCTCAAATTTCGCCTTAACCTCTGCACCAACCTCAAAATGTTTTTGGCTAATCGCAGGACCCAGCCAAGCGACCAACTCGCTCGGTTCTCCTGGATAAGCCGCAATAGTTTTTTGAATGATTCCATCGACTAACCCTCGCCATCCCGCATGAACGGCGGCTACCCATTGCCCTTTTTTATCGGCAAGCAATATTGGTAAACAATCGGCGGTCATCACCGCACAAACTTGATTGGTTTGAGCGCTATAACTCGCGTCAGCCTGGATAGCCGGTGATTGCAATTTACCAGCGTGAATATTTACAACTTGGTCAGCGTCGATAACATGACTGCTGTGGATTTGGTCCAACCATAGTGGTTTTCGTTTCAAACCGAGTTGTTGAATTAGCTGAAGCCGATTTTTAATCACTCTTTGTTGATCATCCCCTACATGTTTTGCCAGATTAAATTGATCAAACGGCGCTACACTGTTTCCGCCAATCCGTGTCGTGGTATAGGCACGAACACTGGATGGTACCGGCCATAGGACTTCAATGTATGATTTTGAGTTAACGGTTGATTTCATAGCAAGCTAAAATTCGTTGATCCAATGACTAGCCCGTTGACCTGGCATCATGTTGTTTGATGGCATCAATTAGCTGAGCAAAATCATCTGGCAGTGGTGCTTGCCAATTCATTTTCTTGCCGCTACCTGGGTGAGTCAGTCCTAGAGATACGGCATGCAAAGCTTGCCGTCTGAATGACTCAAAAACCTCGGTAAATGATTGATCCATAGCCCGGGGTTTTTGATTTCGGATCGAATAGAGAGGATCGCCAACAATCGAATGGTTTATATGGGAAAGATGTACACGGATTTGATGGGTTCGGCCGGTTTCTAATTTGACTCTCAATAAGGTGAAATGATTGAATTTTTGCTCAATACGGTAATGAGTGATTGCTTCTTTGGCACTTGACCGACCATCAGCTATCACCGTCATCTTCTTACGAATTTGAGGATGCCTGCCGATTGGCAAATCGATGGTATCTCCGGCGACCAAGGTATGATGAACTAGAGCAATATATTCACGATCAAACTCTCTGAGTTGAAGTTGATTAACTAAGTTGTTATGCGCTTCTGCGGTCTTAGCGACCACTAATAATCCGGTGGTGTCCTTGTCTAGACGGTGTACAATCCCAGCTCGAGGCAATTTTATTTGCTCTGGATAACGAAATAACAGACCATTGACCAAAGTATCCTGATAATGTCCCGGTGCAGGATGGACTACTAACCCCGCTCTTTTATTCACTATCAGTAAGTCGTCATCTTCATAATGAACCTCAAGATCAATATCCGTTGCTTTCCACTCTCCTTGATCTTGCATAGTGGGTACGACTTCGAGCGATTCTCCTCCTGATACCTTATGTTTTGGTTTAATAATCACTTGTTGGTTTAACTTAACCTGTTGATTTTTAATCCAACTTTGCAATCTGGATCGCGAAAGTTCCGGGAAATAGTGCAACAAGACATGATCTAGTCGCTCGCCTGCCAAACTTTGCTCAATAACAAAATCCAGCGGTGATTGCTCTTCTGATTCGAAATTAACGGAACTTTTTGCCACTTTGTAAGCCTTATCTGTTGGTAGGTGTAGCAGTTATCCACCCTCTCAGGTAAAATGACCGCCTTCAGCTAATTTTATACGTCAACAACTTTATTGGTAGTTTGATCATTAACCATTTAACCACTAATCAAGATTGCTAACGTTTGTACCTGATACTTTAATAGAATCATTTCATTAATAGTGTCATTTTAACGACTTTGAGAATCAATGAGAATAGTAAAAAGCACTTGCTTAGTTTTATTACTAACCATTTTAGCAGCCTGCTCAAGCAGTAACGACGATTTTACTGGTGCAGCAAGAATTAACAATGCTTTCAAATTATTTGAAAAAGCACAGTTCTCAATGTATTCGGGAAACTATCGCAGTGCAGTTCAATACCTTGAAAGACTCGACAGTTTATATCCTTTTGGTGCTTATTCCCATCAGGCGCAACTCAACCTTATCTATTCTTACTACCAATTAAGCGATTTTGGCACAGGAATAGCGGCCGCTGAAAGATTTATTCGACAAAATCCACGCCACAAAGATCTCGATTATGCCTATTATATGAAAGGCCTGATCAATTTCTCAACTGAAACAGGGTTTGGTAAAGAAATATTTTCAGCGCCAATTTCCGAGCGAGATGCCGGCGCGGCTCGCCAATCATTTGATGACTTTGCTGAACTGTTACGCCTGTTTCCCAATAGCAAATATGCCAAAGACGCACAGCAACGGATGATTTTCTTAAGAAACCGTTTGGCTGATTATGAACTACACGTGGCCAATTACTATCTGGCGCGTACTGCATACCTTGCCGCTGCCAATAGAGCTAAATACGTGGTGGACCATTATCCAAAAACCCCAGCGGTCCCCCATGCACTCGAAATGATGGTAATCACTTATAACCTTCTTGATTTACCTGAATTGGCTGAAAATAGTCGACGAGTTTTATTGTTAAACTATCCGGATCATAAAATATAAGCGTTGTTTGCATTCAAACAACCTGCTATTCACAAAAAGGGCGCAATTTGCGCCCTTTTCTTTTGCTGGAAACTCGTGCTTTATAACAATCTTTTAGATGGCACTCTCGTTTTCATCCCCGGTACGGATACGTATAATTTTATCGATCTCTGAAATAAATATTTTTCCATCCCCAATTTTGCCAGTTCGTGCAACTTCCATAATGGTATCGACGCAAATGTCTAACAGCTCGTCAGAAATTATGATCTCTATTTTTATCTTAGGCAAAAAGTCGACCATATATTCCGCGCCGCGATATAACTCAGTGTGGCCTTTCTGCCGCCCAAATCCTTTGACCTCAGTGACCGTCATGCCTGAAATACCTGCATCACTCAAGGCTTCACGTACATCGTCTAACTTAAACGGTTTAATGATAGCTTCGATTTTCTTCATGTAGGTTCCTTCATGTTTCAACTGAGAATTTTAACCCTAATATTAACATAGGATCAGCCAAACCACAGGTAAATAGTTATTGCCTTCAAGCTATCTCGATATACTTTCTAGTTTGGTCTGAGGGCCTGTTGATCTTTTATAGTTCAACACTGCCGTGGCGCTTTTTTGCCTAACGAGGCAGAAGGAACGCCGTTTAGTTATTCTAAATAAGCGACTGATAACGAAATTAGGTGAAAAAAGCGCCCGGCCCTTCGGGTTGTGGCTAAAAGATCAACAGGCCCTAGCCAAAGTACCTAAAAACAACCGGGTTTGCTCAATCATTGAGTAAAACTCTCGTATGACCTAAAATGGACCTAGATTCAATAAACCGGTTAAGCAAAGACTAATGCCTAAAAGTACTATCATAAAAGAAATGCGAGTTTTACCTAAAATTGACCCTGTGCGGGAAATAAAGCGAAGGATCCAATTCATTAAAAAGACCTTAATAAATTCTGGAATGCAGACACTCGTACTGGGTATAAGTGGTGGTATCGATTCAACCACTTTAGGAAAACTGGCTCAATTGGCGATAGACGATTTAAACAAAACTGGCACAGGATTCCGGTTTATTGCGATCAGATTACCCTATGGTATCCAAACTGATGAGCAAGACGCACAGCAAGCGATATCCTTTATCGGACCAACCGAAAATATCAGCATTAATATCAAGAATGGAGTAGACCATCTTCATCAAGCTTCATTATTGGCGCTACAGGATAAGGCGCTGTGCCCGAAGGATCAATCTAGATTAGATTTCATAAAAGGCAATAATAAAGCTAGAGCGAGAATGATAACCCAGTATGAAGTCGCAGGCCTTTTATCAGGACTGGTTTTAGGCACCGATCACTCGGCAGAGAATATAACCGGATTTTACACAAAATGGGGAGATGGAGCATGTGATTTAGCCCCTCTATTTGGCCTCAGCAAAAGACAGGTCCGGCAAATCGCCAATCATCTGGGTGCTCCAAAAAGGTTAATTGATAAAGCGCCAACCGCCGATCTCGAATGCTTGTCGCCGTCAAAAAC
>CAZOBX010000249.1:6032-8580 GCA_964578045.1 uncultured Kangiella sp.
GATGCACTTGGACTGAGCTATCAGCAAATTGACGATTTTCTGGAAAACAAGTCTAGCGATCTCACCACCGATAAAATTATTGAAGAAATTTATCAAAAAACCCAACATAAACGTCAGCCGATCCCGACTATCTATGGCTAAAAGATTGTCCGTTAAAATAATTCTAACAAAGAGACATGGTCGGGAGACTAATTACTGCAATGACTGCTCTTACTAATCAACCGGTGGTAAAAAATTCGTCCTGGCGCGCGCTCAGGATTTTTTCCGTGTATCGCCTTTTACTGGCGACATCCCTGGTTATCGTCGTGCAATTACAGCCGGAAACGCCTTTCTTAGGAACGGAATTTCCACAACTTTTTGGCCTTTCGGCAATTTTGTTTTTTACCATGGCGGTGCTTAATCATATCGCAACCTATTATCGAGCACATTTTGCGGTACAGTTGCAATTACAGATCCTTATCGATATTGTATTGCTCACTTTATTGATGCACGCCAGCGGCGGTATTTCTAGTGGCTTGGGAATGTTAATTGCCGTGAGTACAACAGCAGCAAGTATTTTGATAGGCACAGCACCCGCGTTAGGTTACTCGGTATTAGCGGCAAGCCTGGTTTTTGCCGAAGAGGGATATTCGACGATTTCAGGAATTAGAGACAAAAGTAGTTTAACCCAAGTCGGTATTCTTTCCGTCACGTTTCTTGGCACTAGTCTATTGGCGCTTTATTTATCAAGAAGGATAAGAGAGAGTGAAAGTGCAGCCGAACAATCGATTCGCGGATTAGCAAACATGGAAAAATTGAATGAAGAAATCATTCAATATATGTCAACGGGCGTGATAGTCATCGACGGCTTTCAAAATATTCGGTTAATTAATCGCGCAGCCTGGGTTCATTTAGGCATGCCGGAATCAACCCAGAGCAAAAGATTAGAACAAGTGGCCACACCTCTCGCCAGACAACTCAATTTATGGCGACGTAAAAACCATTATCGCTCCAAACCTTTTAGAAATACTGCAACTGGTCCGAATCTTTTGCCACATTTTTCGCCAATCGGAGAAACTAAAGAAAATGCCATTATATTTCTTGATGATACCTCGGTGCTAACTCAACAGGCGCAAAATCTTAAATTAGCCTCTTTGGGTCGACTTACAGCATCCATCGCACATGAAATTAGAAATCCGTTAGGGGCATTGAGCCACGCTGCGCAGCTACTCAAAGAGTCTGAAGAACTTGATAGCGCCAATTCGGATCTGGTTGATATCGTCGAAAAAAATGCTTCCCGTGTGAATGAAATTATTGAAAATATCATGCAACTTTCGGTAAGAAAAACAGCTCAGGCCAAAGAAATCAATCTTTCGAACTATCTTACAAACCTCAAAAAAGAATATTGTATGGCCAAATCGCCAAAAACCGAAATTCACTTACAATTTCAATCAGAAGACATTATTGTACATTTTGATGTCTCGCAACTAAGGCAAATTTTAACCAACCTGTTTGACAATGGGTTGCGCTACAGTGAACTATTTTCAGGTAAACCTTATCTTTTGATTATGGCTGGTATTGAGCCAAATAACCGAACACCTTTTCTCGATGTAATTGACAAAGGTGAAGGGATCCCTCCAAAGCAGGCTGAAAAAATATTTGAGCCGTTTTTCACAACCTCTCGCACAGGTACAGGTTTAGGTTTATATCTTTCTCGCGAGCTTTGTGAAGCAAATAGAGCGCGACTTGATTATATTCCCTTGACGGCAGGCGGTTCCTGTTTCAGAATAAGTTTTGCCGTTAGTAAACAAAATTTGCACTAAAATTCTAACACGGAAGAACTATGACCAAAACACCACTAGCACTTATTGTTGATGATGAACCGGATATACTGCAGTTACTAGGTATCACCTTGAGTCGAATGGATATTGATACTCACAAAGCAGAAACAATTACCCAGGCCAAAGAATTACTTGGCCAGCATGCTTTTGACTTCTGTTTGACGGATATGCGATTGCCGGATGGTGATGGTATTGATCTGATAAAATTTATTCAAAAAAAATACTCTCAATTACCGGTCGCATTAATAACAGCACACGGTAATATGGAAACCGCCATTGATGCCATGAAAGCTGGTGCTTTTGATTTTTTATCGAAACCCGTTGACCTGACGGCGCTACGGGCATTAATTACCAACGCTCTAAAACTCAATGCGAAACCTGGTAAAAAAACAGTATCTGCAAGCAAATCAAACAAAGGCAAAAAACAACTCATCGGTGATACCGATGTGATGAAAACGCTTAAACAAACTATTTTAAAACTCTCTCGTAGTCAGGCGCCTGTTTATATCAATGGAGAATCGGGTACCGGTAAAGAACTAGTCGCGAAATTAATTCACCACAAAGGTCCACGATCTGAAAAAGCATTTGTACCGGTTAACTGTGGAGCGATCCCATCTGAGTTAATGGAGAGTGAATTTTTTGGCCATAAAAAAGGCAGTTTTACCGGAGCGGTAGCCGACAAAAAAGGACTTTTTCAAGCAGCAGAAGGCGGCACACTGTTTCTCGAT
>CAZOBX010000250.1:0-8379 GCA_964578045.1 uncultured Kangiella sp.
GATAGTTGATTGATTTTGTGCGAGAATAGCTATATCTTGGGTGTCTAGTTATTTTTCTTCTTAGCAACTTCCGCAAAGTCGGTACCGTTATTAATTAGCTCTTTTAACTCATTACATTTTTCTTCAGTGTCGACTAATATGTGTCGTGCCGTTGCCGTAACCATTTCTTTCTTCGAAATCTTTGCCTGGGTAAATTTGACTCTATTATATAGCTTACGATCGCAATGTCGCTACATAATCGCGAAATCGATTAAAATCGATATTACCGCCGGATAAAATAACCCCCACCTTTTTCCCTTTCATTTTAGTTTTTTCTGCTGTTAGTCCGGCAAGAGATATCGCCCCAGCCCCCTCGGCCAGATTGTGAGTCGCTTGATAATATTGAAACATTGATGAAATGATCTGCTTTTCATTGACCGAAATAATCCGGTCCGCCCCATGCAAAATCATCTCAAAAGCTTCTTCCATCGGCTCGCTAGTGGCAACACCGTCTGCCAAAGTATTAGCGCCGTCAGTATTAATAATTTTTCCTGCCGCAAAGGATAAAGCAAATGTTGGAGCACCTTCGGCGACCACTCCCACAATTTTAGTTTTAAGCCCTAATAAATCTCGTGTTTTGATCAATCCACAAATACCTGAGCCCATACCCACAGCAGCATAAACCGTATCAAAATCTCTAATAGCCGATAAAAACTCAAAGGCATAGGTTGCTACGCCTAAGACCAGAGCGCGGCTAAATGGTGGGATCGGCATATAGCCATACTCATGTTGTAATTCAAGACTTCTCATTCTGGCAGCTTGAAAATCTTTACCATGAATAATGAGTTCGGCACCAAAACCGCTGATCGCCCGATTTTGATCTTCACTGTTGTTTTCCGGTACCACAATAGTAATAGGCATACCCGCACGCTTTCCGGCAAAGGACAGGCTTTGCCCATGGTTGCCTCTAGTTGCAGATATTAGACCTTTGGGAGGATTTTTAGAATGTTTGAAACTATCCATCAAAAAAACTCCACCTCGGACTTTGAAAGCCGTGGTCGGAGTATGATTTTCATGTTTTACCCAAACATCGCATTCCAACGACTGGCATAGCTGTGCCCAGTTATTTTGTAATGTGGGTTGCACGACTCGATGAACAATTTCCGAAGCCTGTTCGAGTTCTTTTAGATTAAACAAATTAATCGCTCCTTTTTATTTAAAGGTCTAACTTTACTTTAATTTCAACTCGCAGATTTAACCCATAAGTGCATAATCGTTTAAGCTGCGATAGCAGCCATATGTTCTGCCATTTTATTAGCAGGCGTTTTATAGTTTAGTTTCTTTCTCGGTCGATTATTGAGTTGTACTATGACGGAGGAAACTAATTTTTGCGAGACTTTTTTGAAGTCTGTTTTTTTTGGCCAATATTGCCGCAGTAATCCGTTCGTATTTTCATTAAGACCCCGCTGCCATGAACAGTAGGGATCGGCGAAATAAACTTTAGCATTGAGAGCTTCTGTCATTTTTTCATGATACGCAAACTCTTTACCATTATCAGCCGTAATCGTTAATACTGCTTCTTTGTAAAGCTCTAGCAACTTTATGGTTGCAGCTGTAACCGTCTCAGCTGACTTATTATCAATTCGTACTGAGAGGGTAAAACTGGTCTTTCTTTCGACAATGGTGACCAATGCGCTGCTATGGTTCTTTCCGATAACTAAATCTATTTCCCAGTCACCTAATCGCTCTTTATCGTCAACAATTGCCGGACGCTCATCTATACTCACTCTATTTTTAATATGTCCACGACCCGCTTGACTCTTGCCCCTTGGCTGATAAATTTTACCTTTTCGACGTAAATGGGTATATAAATTCCCTCCCAATTTTTTATCTGACCAAATGTGAAGGTAAATCGTTTCATGGCTAATTAGCGTTTCTTGCTCCTCTCTGAGCCAACCAGATATTTGCTCAGGACTCCATTTCGCTCTAATTTTTGACTCAATCAACTTGAGTTTACTTGCCGTCATTTTGAGTGCCTTTTGTGCTGTGAATTTGCGATCATCAGTCCAACATTGGGCCTGCTTATGACGATATCCTCTCTCGCCTGTGTTGCGTTTAAGTTCTCTACTTATAGTGCTTTGACTAACATAAACAATATCTGCTATTGCCTTTTGGCTTAAATTGCTTTTCTTTAATGCGTATATCAGGCATCGTTGCTCATGGGTCAGTTGTTTATAAGATTTCATTAGTGCGTCTCTTGCAGGAGAAGAAATGATGAGTTTATAAGCAACTGACCTTTTCTTCTAGTTTTTTAAGTTATGCACTTATTAGTTGAATCCAAGTAACATTTTCACCTGTATTAAAAAAGAAAGACATGAATCCGATGACAGCAACACCGATACCCCATAATTGAGTTTTGGAAATTGTTTGATTAAAAAATAATATACTGAATCCAATGGTGAAGAAAACTTGAGCTTGTAATATTAAAGAGGAAAGGCCTGCAGAAACTTCAGATTTCATTGCTATAAATAATATTCCAAACATTAAAATCCCCATAAAAACACCAACACCCATGACATTCCATTTAGATGTTTTTGGAAGTGGGATAAAAAATACTAGAGGGAGCGCAACAATTGCAAAGCGTAGTGCAGAAAAAAGTATCGGTGGCAATTCCTCAAGTCCAATCTTGATGATAGGAAAGTTGAGCCCCCATATAACAACAACGAGCAAGGCTCTTAATGTATCTTTGAATGTCATGATTAATTTCTATTGTTTAGATTAGCAAATTTTTTAAATAATAATTAGAAGAGCTACAAAAAATTTAGTGTCAATCTATTATTTCCGGCCTATCAGAATAAGCGTTTATCTTATTATTTTGCACAAGCGATAATATCGACTTCAACAAACCAATCCGTTGAAACCAGGCTAGAAATAAAAAGCGTGGTATTCGCAGGCCGAACGCCGGCTAACATTTCTTTGCGAACAGCAATTAATGAGTCCATATCTTCTCTTCGGGTGAGATAAAATGTTGTTTTTACTATGTCAGTGAGCTTCATATTGGCCGACCTTAAGATTGCTTCTACATTTCGAAGAGCTTGTTGGCATTGCCCACTAAAGTCAGAAGGTAACTTTCCTTCGGGAGAGACGCCAACTTGTCCTGATATATTGAGGATCCTCGCTTGAGCTTGGGTTTCTACTCCATAGGCATATATGTCGTCATAAGGTGCTAATACAGGAAGGGGATTGTGTCTGGTTGAAATTGTCATGTTGGTACCTTTTCTAATTTCTGAACTCTTTGAAAGAACAGATTTGGTTAATAGTGAGGCAATGTTAACTGAGGAATTTCTAAAAGATGAAACGAATTTATCGCTTCGAGATATGAGTAATACTCATACCATGTCAAGCAGGTAATTTTAAACCGAGCTTAAGCGCGACCTAACTTCAATGTATATATAGAAGCAGCTAATTGCTTATTGTTAAATGGCATGCAATTAAGTCATAATACTGTATGAGTAAAATTAGACACCTTCGTGCACTTCAAGCTTTCGACTCTGCTGCAGCCTATCAAAATCTTAGCCGCGCAGCAGACGCACTATCGGTTACACAAGGTGCTGTCAGTCGGCAAATTAAGCAGCTTGAAGATTATCTTGGGATCGCTCTTTTTCGTCGTACTTCGAATGGTGTTGTGAAAACAGCGGCCGGTGAACGTCTGCACCTATTAACAGGAGAAGTATTCGCTCGGCTAGAGAATGGCCTGGCTGAATTTATCGAACCGAAAGACACAAGGTCTTTAACAATTTCTCTTACTTCGAGCCTGGCAACAAAATGGCTGGTTTCAAGATTGCCGATGTTTCGTTCTCAATATCCCCTGGTGGAAATTTTTCTAGATACCAGCGACGAGCTTATCGACTTTGAAACCAGTGAAGTTGATGCAGCTCTACGTTTCACCATACCTCAAGCTGACGGTCTCTTTTGGGAGCAGATCACCACTGAAGCACTCGTTGTTGTCGCATCTCCTAACCTGATTAAAAATATGAGCCAGCCGTTAACAGCCGAAGAAATCTGTCAGCTTCCAATTTTAGCAGATGATTTTGACAATAAGTGGCCTGAGTGGCTAAACATAATAGGACATAAAGTTGTCGATGACTATCTGAAACCCGACATTCGCTTTAAAGATTCGACTGTGATGATCTCGGCTGTAATTAATGGTCAAGGGATAGCACTTGCTCGTGAATTGCTGGTGGCTGACGATCTTGCGATGGGACTTTTGGTTCGACTCGATGAAATTCAAGTCCCGTTAAAACGTACACTCAGTTTCGTTTGTCGACGGCGAGACAAAGTTAGCCCTAACTTAATTAAACTACGCAAATGGTTAGCGACTATTCAATGAATAGTTAAACTCTAATATGGACATTTACCTGAGAAGTAAATGAGGTTATTGAGAGTAAATTGACTTTTGTTATGCTGAATTAGTTTTTTCTAGTATGCTCGAGTTCTTCGTTTCTATGAGCGTCAAACGAAGATCATATTTAGATAATTCGCAAAACCATTAAGCTCACTCCAGACAATAAGTTTGGAATGAGCACGTTAATGACTCTTATTATTCACACAACAGTCTTTCTTTGAAGACAGAACCCAACGACTCCTTTTCGGACTTTAGAGACTTTCAGAATATTCCCACCGGTTGAATCCGCAGCACAAAAGAGTCAGTCATTGTCAGGTGAGGTTTGAACTAGTAATTCTAAACTGTATGAGCAACCACACCTCCTACAGCGATTAAGTTGGTTAAGTAGCGTTATCTGACATTAACTCACCTTAACTATCTTTCCTCTGACAGATAACTGCCAACCAAGGTTGTTGATCGCGAGGTTGGCCCTCTGGCCGATAATAATGATTAAGTACTTTAAAGCCTGCCTGCGCTAGAAAATTCTCAGTGGCTTCCAACTCCATATAATGACTATAACGCTGACCCGACCACCCTTCTTGATCGCCCCTTGGATTTGACGAAAATAAAATGCCATTGGGTCGTAAACTATGATGCAAGACTTTTAACACACTGACCAATTCCTGGCTGGGTATGTGAAACAGAGAAGCATTCGCAAAAATCCCGTCAAACTGATGAGCTTTAAGCTCTAAATTTAAAAACTGTTGATTGAGTGTTTCACAGCCACTATATTTCTTGGCCATCAGACAAAACTCTTTACTACCGTCTAAACCGACGGGGTGATGACCCATTGCTTTAAAAGTCATTAAATCTCTTCCAGGACCACAACCAAAATCTAAGATGTTAAGAGGCTTCTTTTGAGGAAGTGCCGTAATAAAAGCCTCAATATTCTGGCTGACATCATGATCGCGTGTGCCCTGCCAAAACGACAGTGCATTTTGGTCATAATGACCCAGCGTTTCCGTTTCAATTTGATCGAGTGCCGATTCAGATAATGTTCTTTTCATCGTCGTCTTATCAGAATGCCTGCCCCCTTTATCACTTTTCAAAGCGGGCAATTACAAATTATCGCCACGATGCGCCTTTTGATATTCGCCGCCCCATTCGCACAACATATCTAAAGCAGAGTCTAGCTTTTCCGCCAGTGGGGTGGATGTATATTCAACTTTTGGTGGAACTTCAGCGTACACGCGCCGTTTAACAAGTTTATTTTTTTCTAATTCTCGTAGCTGCAAAGTCAGCATTTTTTGAGTAATTTTTGGAATGCTCCTGCGTAATTCACCAAATCTTAGGGTTTTACCTCTCAATTGATAAAGGATAATCACTTTCCATTTTCCACCAATCACGTCGATTGCAGTAGCCACGGGGCATTCGCTCATATCAAAATTTTGATTATTATTTGCATCTTTAATGGATTTATTTTTTTCCATTGAAGCCTTTAAATTCACCATTAGTCACCTATATGACACTTAATATCAAAAACGTACGTACTTGTTATTTATATACCTTAACTATATATTCAACCTAAATAGTATACAAACTATACCATGTATCTTATATAAACTAACAGTCCTAATCATACTGTAAATATTAATTGATTAACAATAAGGTGCAAACACATGTCATTAAAAACCATTGAGCTCATTAGTTTTAACCTCTGCCCTTTTGTGCAAAGGTCAATCATCACCCTGAGAAAAAAAGGAATTGATTTTAAAATTACCTATATCGATTTGGCCAACAAGCCTGATTGGTTTCTAGAATTGTCTCCATTGGGAAAAGTTCCGGTGGTTAAATATGGTGGTCAGGTACTTTTTGAATCGGCGGTTATCAATGAGTTCCTTGATGAAATTACTGCCGAGCCTATGATGCCATCTGACCCGTTAAAGAAAGCCATTGACCGCGGTTGGATTGAATATTCGAGTCAAGTTTTGATTGACCAATATTTGATGTCTGTTGCGGATAATGCAGAAGATTTTCAAAAACGTAGTGAAACATTGAACAGTAAATTACAGCGTTTAGAACAAACCATCGGAGATGAAGGATTGTTTAATGGCAGCGTTTTTTCATTGGTTGATTCATCCTTGGCACCCTTGTTTACTCGACTAGAAATTATCGCCAAGCGATTTGGTAAAGATTTTCTAACCCCTTTTCCAAAGCTTAACAAAATGAGTGGGTATTTAAACAGTCAGGATTTTATTAACCAGTCTGTGTTAGACAACTTTGAAGATCTTTACGTCGATTTTTTGATCGATAAGAAAAGCTATATTGCCGCGTAGGCGAAATATTTACCTTATTTGAAGGATTTAATCATGAATTTTCAACATCTTTTTACTCAAGCAACCCTTGGCGATATTGAGTTGCCTCACCGGATCGTGATGGAACCGTTAACCCGCTCTCGTGCGAAGCAACCTGGCGATATTCCTCAAGATCTCAATGTAGAGTATTACCAACAAAGAGCGTCGGCGGCACATATTATTGCCGAGGCTACTCAAATATCTCCGCAAGGTAAAGGATATGCTTTTACCCCGGGTATTTATTCTAAACAACCAATACAAGGCTGGAAGAGGATTACCCAAGCGGTTCATGCAAAAGGCTCTAAGATATTTCTTCAATTTTGGCATGCTCGATTTTGAAACACCGCGTGCACTCGACATTGATGAAATTCCATCAATAGTGAAACAATACCAACAAGCTGCAATTAACGCCAAGCAAGCGGGCTTCGATGGCGGTGACGCAAAAGGGTATACTGATTATCCTATCTACCAAAAGCCGGTGAAGGCTTATTAAGCCGAGCGCTATATTTTTTATAGTTTACCGCTGCAACTTGAGTCGGTTCAGCGGTTAATTTTCTTGGGAGGCAGAATTTACCGGATCAAGTCTTGGCCCTAATAGGTAACTAGTCGAAAATTGGCGAATGTTTTAGCAAGTTGTATTTGACCATCAGCAAGTTTTTATAAATGCTAAAACTTCAGATTTAGGCATCGGTTTTGCGAATAAATACCCTTGTCCATAGCGGCAGTTTAGATTTTGAGCAAGTTCCAATTGTGACTCAGTTTCTATACCTTCGACAATAATATCCATTCCCAAACTGGCAACCAGGAAACCAATGGATTCTATCATGCCAACCAACTTGTCGTTTTCATCGGTTGATTGAATAAAGGACTGGTCCAATTTGATCGTATCAAAAGGAAATTGATGTAAATAGCTCAGTGAAGAATAACCTGTACCAAAATCATCGAGCAACACCTTCATTCCGATCGATTTTAATTCTCGAACAAAAAGAATAGCGGTATCAAAATCTTCGACTAAAAGACTTTCTGTGATTTCAGCATTCAAATGACTTGGATTGATATTATATTTGACAATTTGTTTACGAATAAAATCGTCTAAAGTTCTGGTGAGAATTTGCATAGCCGATATATTGATATTAATGTAAAGCTCTTTCAGTTCAAGAACTTCTGAAAATTCGCCTAATGTCTCACAGGCCATTGAAACAACTGACTCGCCCAGTTCTTGAATTAAACCGGTCTCTTCCGCAATAGGGATAAATTCAGCGGGACCAATAAAACCAAGCTCCGGGTGTTTCCAGCGAATAAGAGCTTCCAGGCCAACAACCCGATGACTAAACAAATCAATGACTGGTTGATAATAGAGAGTGATTTGCTCTGAGCCAATAGCAATCCTCAGATCTTGCTCGATTTTAAGCCTTTGTGAGACGATCTTTTTAATATTGGCGTCAAATAAACAATAGCGATCTTTGCCCCCATGTTTAGCTTGGTACATGGCTAAATCAGCGTCTCCAATTACTCGGTCGCTATTATCTTCACCTATTTTTGCCAATCTAACACCAATACTTGCACTGGTAATTAAAGAATGCTGTTCCACAATGACAGGTTGACGCAATTTGTTTAACACACGCTCAGCAAGTGTCACTACGACTTCAACCGTGTAAACAT
>CAZOBX010000251.1:0-5055 GCA_964578045.1 uncultured Kangiella sp.
TGTGTATTCCATCGATGTGCATAGGAAATTTGAGAAAGCCGTATTCACCTGATGGGTAAATGGAGCTTTCGCAGATTTTTTAACTGCATCAAAGGGCTTCCTCAGGGGACCTACTTTTGGTACGCAAACTTTTGTGTTTCAGCTGATTTATTCAGGAAGATAGGAATATTCTTATGAATCAAGCATTTGAAGTCAATTTTGATGGATTGGTCGGTCCTACTCACAATTATGCAGGTCTTTCAGTTGGTAACGTTGCATCACTAAAGAATGCCGCCCAAGCCTCCAATCCAAAACAAGGCGCGTTGCAAGGTCTGGCAAAAATGAAGGCCCTTTCCGATATGGGACTTAAACAGGCTGTTTTACCCCCGCTCGAACGACCTGATGTCCACATTTTAAGGCAATTAGGCTTTACCGGCAGCGACGAGCAAGTGATCACTCGCGCGGCAAAGGAGGCTCCGTCTGTTTTTGCCGCAACCTGTTCTGCATCCAGCATGTGGACCGCCAATGCTTGTACTATTTCGCCAAGTAGCGATACCCAAGATGGCAAAGTACATTTTACTGCAGCAAATCTTTCTAACAAGTTTCATCGCTCAATAGAGGCACCGACCACTTCAAGGGTTTTAGAAGCTATTTTTACCAATAAAGATTTTTTTGCGCATCACCAAGCACTTCCCATGGGCGACCATTTTGGCGATGAAGGGGCAGCTAATCACACTCGCTTCTGCCGAGATTATGGTGACCAGGGTGTGGAATTTTTTGTATTTGGTAAATATGCTTTTGATAACAGCAAGCCGTTTCCTAAAAAATATCCCGCCAGACAAACCTTTGAAGCGTCCAAAGCCATCGCCAGATTGCATCAATTAAAGGACCATAAAACAGTATTCGCACAGCAAAATCCCAATGTGATTGATGCTGGGGTGTTCCACAACGACGTGATTGCAGTCGGTAATAAAGATTGTTTGTTCTACCACGAAACAGCTTTCTTAAACTCAAATAAGGTTATTGCAGACTTGCAGGCAGCTTACGGTGATTCTCCAATGCATTTTATCAAGGTACCAGAATCCGCGGTCAGTATTCATGATGCGGTGCATACCTATCTGTTTAATAGCCAACTGGTAACGCTAAACGATGGTTCCATGGCGATCATCGCACCCGGTGAATGTCGTGAAAATGGGAATGTTAAATCTTACCTGGATTCAGTAATTGCCGCGGATAACCCAATCAGTAAAGTTGAGATCTACGACGTCAAACAAAGTATGCAAAATGGCGGTGGGCCAGCTTGTTTAAGGCAGAGAGTCGTACTGACTGAACAAGAAATGGATGCCGGCAATCAATCGGTCTATATAAACGATGGGTTGTTTAATACCCTTAATAGCTGGGTTGAAAAACACTACCGCGATTCCTTAGAAGAAAAAGAACTGGCAGATCCGCAGTTATTGGTAGAATCTCGCACGGCGCTAGATGAACTCACTAAAATATTGAATTTGGGTTCGGTTTATCCGTTTCAGTTAGAGTAAACCTAACACGCTTTCTGGTTCCCATGCTCCCAAGTGGGAACCCATACTCCTGTTTAATCCTTTAAGAAAAATATCAACTTCCTGCTTTAGTCAGCGTATGCATTTCTATAGAACGAAGCGAGATTTGAATAGCACTGTTGAGCTAGCCCCCATCCTATAACCTCTATTGCATTATCCTCTTCTAACCATTACTCTAGCTGGTGGACTTAGCCTTTATACCCGTTCCACCTCAAGATGCAGGTTTCAGTGTTCAGCTAGGAAGTTTGAACAAGGCACAACTTGAAGGGAATGACGAGTCCTTTCCAAGAGTTGTAACGCGATTCAAGCTTTCTAGCTGAGCACCCGTAGGGCAAGGCTATAAACAACCCTCTTCTTCGTTATGAAATTTTGAGCTAGAATGACTAGCCCTAAAATTCCATGCCTCAAATAGGATTGCTTCTAGCCTTGCTGAAACCTGCATCTTGAGGTGGAACGGGTATATATATAAGCAGAAAAGGCAATAACAATTAGAACAAATCTAACTTATTCAAAAAAATTGAGAAAATAACAATGAATTTAACTGCAAAAGTACTCATCGGTATGGCTTTGGGATTGGCTGTTGGGCTCGGTATTAATTTATCGGATCTTTACTTTTTTGACGGTTCGCTAATGAAAGACGGCTCCTTTATTAACGAATATATGGTAAACGGTTTTTTCCACCTTGTCGGCACAATGTTTATTAACTCCCTGAAAATGCTGGTTGTCCCATTAGTATTATTCTCTCTAATTTGCGGCGTTTGCGGCATAGGTGATATAAAACTTTTAGGCCGTATAGGTTCAAAATCTTTCGCTCTTTATATGCTAACGACCGCTGTAGCGATTGCCACTGCGATTGCGATTGCTGCCGGTCTTGGTATCGGAAAAGGTATGAATATCCCTTCAGATGCAACCTTTGATGCAAAAGAAGCACCTCCACTAACCCAGGTATTGATCGATATTATTCCTACTAACCCAATTCAGGCGATGGCAAATGGTGAAATGTTATCCATTATATTCTTTGCTATATTAATTGGTATTAGCATTTTATTGGTTGGGAAAAAAGCCAAAGGGCTTGTTGAAAGTATTGAACTTTTGAACCAAGTCATGATGAAAATGGTTGGCTTGGTCATGTCACTCGCACCTTATGCGGTATTCTGTTTGCTGGCAAAAGCTATGGCAAATCTGGGTATGGACCTGTTATTGGAATTAATTTGGTATGTCGCCGTTTTGATTGGAGCCTTGCTCTTTCATCTGTTTTTTACTTTACAAGCGACCTTGATGATATTTTCTGGATTGAGTCCAATGAAGTTCTTAAAGAAAATACGAAACGCTCAGGTTTTCGCATTTAGTACTTCTAGCTCCAATGCAACAATCCCAGTCACATTGAGAACCGTCACTAATAGGCTAGGAGTTGACAATTCTGTCGCCTCATTTACTGTTCCATTTGGTGCAACGATTAACATGGATGGCACAGCTATAATGCAGGGGGTTGCCACTGTGTTTATTGCCAATATTTACGGTGTTGATTTGGGAATATCTGGATACCTTACAGTCATTTTAATGTCCGTATTGGCTTCCGTCGGCACAGCCGGCGTACCTGGAGTTGGCTTGATCATGCTCTCGATGGTATTTTCGCAGGTAGGATTACCGATGGAAGGTATAGGACTAATTTTAGGTGTAGATAGAATTCTGGATATGATACGTACCGCGGTTAACGTTTCAGGAGACGCTGTGGTATCGACAGTTGTAGCTAAGAGCGAAGGCAAACTTGATGTAGGAGTCTTTAACGACCCGAACGCAGGTATGCTTGATGATGAACAAGCTCATATCGATGATGCAACTGAAAAAGAATTGGCGGAAACAGTTGTCGCTGCTCACGAAAAACTATAGTTGGAATTTATACGGTAATTTTAATAAGCCAGTGTCTTTAGCTGGCTTTTTCATATTTAACCTCAACTATACCGAAAGTTAATTAAAGATTTTATAGGCTCTCGATTATGCTAAGACGAATCCAATTTGTTTATATGCTCACCATTATATACATTAAGCACTAAAACGAGTCTAACCGATGCGTCAAATTTGCTAACATCAGATTTCCGCAAGCTCCCGGTGAAACTCTAGCTTCTAGACTATCTTTGGCTTCACGTTTTTCTAACTCATCATCACTATTTGCGACCCGCTGATAAGCGGTTCTAAATGGAATTCCCTGGACGCTAAGCTCAATCGCTAAATCAGTTGCGTGCATGGGCGCGTCAATTTTTGCTTCACAGGCATCAGCTACAAATTCCGTCCCTTCGATTAACGCGGGAAAGAGCGACATAGTATCAATTGTTTTTTTGATGGCTCTCAACATAGGACCTTTAGTTAGCTGTAAGTCTCTCTGATACCCTGACGGCAGAGATAAAAGTGACTGAAGTTCCACCATCGCCGATTGCACCACTGAATAACTCGCTCGCATTAATTCAACTAGATCAGGATTATTTTTATTCGGCATAATTGAACTACCAGTCATCATTTCATCAGGCAGTTTAACCATGGCAAATTCCTGTGTAATGAATATTGAAATATCCCAGCAATAACGTCTCACATCCAACAGGCAAAGTGACATGGCATTAAGCGCGGCTATTTCAAACTTTCCACGGCTGTTTTGCGCATATATTGGATTAATTTGCATTCGAGCAAAACCGAGTTCACTGGTCGTTAGCTCTCTATCTAAAGGCAAATTTACTCCGTAACCTGCAGCAGTACCAAGCGGGTTAGCATCCACCAGATCAAGCGCTGCGTTTAACGAAATAAGATTATCAATCATTGACTCGGCAAAACCGGCAAACCACATACCTGCTGACGATGGCACGGCTTGTTGCAAATGAGTGTAACCAGGCATGGCTTGAGTTTGACTTTTTGCTGCCTGGGAAAGACAGACTTTTGCGCTTTGCTGGCATTTGTCTATGACCGCTTTTAGGGAGTCTTTTAAATAGAGTCTTGTGGCAACCAAAATTTGATCGTTTCTTGAACGACCGGTGTGAACTTTTTTACCGAGATCACCTAATTTTTCAACCAGCCAATATTCTATTGCCGAATGACAATCTTCGAAACGGCTATCAAGAACAAAATCACCTTTTTCTAGCTCAGCGCTTAATCCCTTGAGATGTTCGATTAGTTGCTGGCTTTCGCCTTTAGTCAAAATATCGATCGACTGCAATCCCCTAACGTGTGCTTGACTGGCGGTAATATCATAGTGAATTAGTTCACGATCCAAAATGATATCTTCACCGATCATATATTTCATCATAGTTTCATTAACGGAGGTGGTTGATTTTTGCCAGAGTGGTTTAGTCATTTTTGATTTCCTGTTCTTTCAAATTAAAATTGGGGGATTACGCTTCCCTCGTGTTTCCGCTTCCTATTTACGCAACATACCTATAACCGTGTGGTGTGAACCTCTTCTAGCTGTTTTGGTTAAATCATTGTAGGTTGTGGGTGAGCTTGCGAACCGCGACAATCCAATTCATGGGCAATT
>CAZOBX010000251.1:5065-8312 GCA_964578045.1 uncultured Kangiella sp.
CCAACTTTTATTGTAGTATTTTGTTGGGGTTCGCAAGCTCACCGCCAACCTACAGTTTGGTTATTTAACTAAGGTTTTTCATGTCTAACGCCAATTCGATATTCTGCAACGCCTGACTAGCTGCACCTTTTAAAAGATTGTCTAAACAGCTTACCAAAGTCAGTCGTTTGCCATCTTCACTCAATTTAAATCCGCCGACAAAACAATCACTGGTATTGATCACTTGCTGAATATTGGGAATAGATTCACTCACTTTTATGGCAACCTGACCGTTATAAAAATTATGAAATAGAGCTAATATTCTATCGATGGTCCAACTTTCTTTTAACTCGACTTGTACTGTCATAGAAATCCCTCTAAAGAATTCTGCTACATGGGGAGAAAAACTAATTGGTAAATCAAGCTGGTAGCTGACTTCTTTTTCATGTAAATGTGCTAACAACCCATAAGGTAGAATATTATTTTTTAGGATTTCGGGGTTATTATTCGCCGATGGTTTTGTCCCCGCCCCGCTATACCCGGAAATACCAAAACAATTCGCCCGACCATCGATGTGAATTACCAGAGGCGCAAGAGCGATTTGCATCGCCGTTGCGTAACAGCCTGGATTACTGATTTTTGTTAATTGACTAGTTTGTAGAGACGACAACTTTTCAACATTTACCAATTCTGGAATAGAATATACCCAATCATCACAAAATCGGTAATCCGCAGACAAATCAATGACTAAGAGGCTTTTTTTAGCTCGTTCAATCGCCTCGAAAAACGGGGCCGCAAGTCCATTAGGTAAAGCCAAAACAATGACATCAGTATTTCGACTGGCAACTAGTTCGGCAGTCAGGTTTTCAATATAAAGCTGTTGGAAATTGTGTTGTTTGGATAACTCATCAGTCTGAAAGTTTTTGTCTTTGTTTAACAAAAGAGACACAGGAAAACCTTCGAGCTGACGGGAACTAACCCAATCCAACTGTATATTTTGATGATTGGTTAACAAGCCAAGTAATTCCCTTCCGACGTAACCTCTTACGCCAACAATTCCTAATGTGTATTTTCTATTCACTGGAGTTCTCTTTTCGCCTGTTACAAGCATTTCCCAAAATTTTGATTGCTAACTTAGCGTGGTCATTTTGCGTGAAGCTTGTTTCACACATTGACTAATCAGAGCAAAGTCATTTAAACCGTACCAAAAAACATTCCAATCATCGGTTTTAATGCAGCCGTCTGCATTTTTGAAATAAAACCCATTTATTGGATTTTCCGGCCTTGCTCGCCAGTGTAATTTTGGATTTTCCTCCCGCAATTTATCCCAAAGAGCTTTTCCTAGCCCCTCCCCTTTTGCATCGTCCGCGACCACAAATTTATCTAAGTAGGGTACACCATTGATCAGTGTGACAATCGCCGCGGCACGATAACAATAAGTAATATAGGCTCGATGAATGGTAGTCGTCTCGAAATAATCTTCATCTAAGGTTTTGCTAAAGCTCTTTTCAATTAAGTTTTTGAGTTTGGATATCTTTATCGTCTCCACATCTTCGTGGCACATGATTGACTCGCCCTTCCTAATCAAGGTACCAGAACCTTTGTGAGTAAATAATTCTTTGGCGAGGTGGGATGGTTTAGTGATCGATACCGAAGAAGTTGACGGAAGCTGACTTAAAATTTCAGCAACCTGTTGAATTTTTAACTTCATCCCACCGTGTAACCAATCTTCTTTCATAATTGAATCATAATCGGTAATCAGGTTAAGTGAAGAAATAATCTTACCTTTTTTATCAAGCAATCCTCCGGTAGCGGTCAAGAAAATAATCTTATAAGGATTTAGCGCGATCGCTAATTGGTTGGTTGCGATATCTGCGTTAACATTTAACATCTGGCCCGATTCACTTTCGGCGAGCGATGATAAAATGGGCACGGACCCTGCATCAATTGCGATATTAATAGGTTCTAAATCAATATCGGTCACTTCGCCTACATAACCTAAATCGAATTGTAGAGTCTGTTCTGCGGTAAATACGCCGGAAGTGATTGAAGTTGTTTTTACCCCCATTGCCTGTAGGTGATTGGCTAGTTTCATATTTTGTTCTATAAATGTTTTCTTGGCAATTTTTAAAACCTGAGCAGTAGTTATGCGTTGACCTTCGATAAACTGAGACTCGATGCCGGCGATTTCCAGATTTCGATTAAGCTGTGGTCCTGCTCCATGAACGACAATCGGAAACAAACCGATTCGTTCTAAAAACGCCAGTGACGAACAAAGATTTTCAAGATCATTATCTAAAATAGAGCCACCTACTTTAATCACCGCAAATCGTGACTGCCCCGCTTCAACAAAACGCGTCATATATTGATTAAATTCTTTCGGATTGGCTAGATTAGAAAGCAGCTGAACTATAGTTTCTTTTACTTTTGATTCAGGTTGATTTTCAGAATTCATGATTTACTCGTTTTTAGCTTCACTATTTGCTTTTGGTGATGAACGCATCTGTTCGCCAACACCGGTTAACTCAAAATATTGATATAGGTTTGTTCCGCTTTTTTCAACTGTTCAATGGCTACCCACTCGTTAGCGGTATGTGCTTGTGCAATATCGCCAGGACCAAAAACAAAAGTCGTAAGCCCGGCTTGCGAAAACAAACTCGCTTCGGTCCAAAAATCAACCGCCACACCGACTTCAATAGCTAGCTCAATTGCCATGTTTTTTGCATCATTCACCGCTTGTTCGAAATTTTGATTGGCCGCAGGTAAACAAGGTCCAAAAAATCCAGCCTTAATTTTAGCCGAAGATACAAGCTCTAAAAGCGAAGATAACACCTGTTTAGAGTCCTGCCCCGGTAACGGCCGAAAGCCGAATTTCAATTCGCAGTTCGACGCGATCATATTTGCCTTAATTCCACCAACGATGGTGCCAATATTAAAAGGAAGCCCGGATAAATTCTCAACCGCTCCATCTTGTTTCACGACCCACTGAGTTGTTGCCGCTATCCATTTCCCGGCCTTGTGAATGGCATTATCAGTTATCGCTCTGGCTTCCGAAGCATGCCCAGGCTCACCTTCAAAATAGACGGTTGCGGTTTGAATACCTCGATGAGCGACCACTGCTTTGGTTTTCGTTGGCTCCGATACTATAATTTTTTTAAAACCGTGCTCCATAGTCAGGAATTTTTTGATCGCCTGACTAGAGCCATGTTCCTCATCGGATGAAAATAATAATCCAACATCACCTACGGATTTAGAGACTGCCGATAAC
>CAZOBX010000252.1:0-8288 GCA_964578045.1 uncultured Kangiella sp.
TCTTGGAGGTGTTTTATCTGCAAAATATGGTGTGATGCGTATTCTCTTTTTAGGTGCGGTATTAACGATTGTAACTAATTTGTTATTTATTTTACTCGCTCAATCTGGTCATGACATCGTTTTACTCTATGTAGTTATATCAGCAGATAATATAACTGGAGGATTGGCGAGTACGGCGTTTATAGCGTATTTAGCTAGCCTTACTAACATTTCATTTACAGCCGTCCAATATGCAATATTTAGTTCTTTAATGACTTTGCTCCCTAAAACTATCGGAGGATATTCTGGTTCGATGGTTGATAGTATTGGTTATGAAAATTTCTTTCTTGTTGCGAGTGCAATGGGACTGCCTGTCTTGGTGATATTGTATTTCGTTAGAAAGCACACCTAAATAGACATTTATCATCTACCAATCACAAAAAAGCCCGCCAAACTGGTGGGCTTTCCTTTTTATTACTTAAAAAAATAAAAGTTATCGTTTTCTAGTGACCATTCCACCGATCACCAATAGCAGCAGTAAAATACCGCTGCTACCGCTGCCGCTACTACCGACTTCTTCGCCGCTGGATGATTGTTCTGCGACACTGACATTAACGGTCGCCGTTGTCGACTGGTCTGCAGTATCTGTTGCAATAAAATCAAAGCTATAACTACCCGCTTGTGACGGAGTAAAAGTCGTTGTTAGTTGATCGGTATTACTCAAAGTAACATTACTGCCAGCGGTTTGTTGCCAGCTGAAAGTGAGGGCATCCGTATCAGAGGCTGTTGCGGTTAGAGTTACCACTTGGTCAACGTTACCTGAAGTTGATGCACTAGCGCTCACTACTGGTGCATTATTAACGTCAATAATGTATATCAAGACGGAATCACTGTTGCTGTTATTTTGCGTGTCAGTTGCGGTAAATAGAAAACTATAACTGCCAGCCAAGCTTGCATTAAAACTTGCGTTAGGTGTATTTGCATCGATGATTGTGACATTTTCACCAGCGGTTTGGCTCCATAAATAAGTTAATGCATCACCATCTGGGTCGACAGCGCTACCGGTTAAACTAATTTCTTCACCAGTTTCTGCCTGTAGATCATTTCCAGCAGAAACTGTAGGCGCACTGTTTTCGGCATTAATGGTGATCATTGCCAAACTTGGACTGGTTAAAGTTGCACCGTTTTTAGGATCGAACAAACGGACAAAAAATATTTCAGCCGTCTCACTTAAGGCGTCATCGTTTGTCGTAACAGTAATTGTTTTGGCTTGAGTTTCACCATTCGACCATGTCAGTAGCCCTGAATCCAAGCTAAAGTCGCTTTCATCGGCTGCTCCTGTGGCAAGTTCCCAGCCTACCTGGACATCACCTGTCGAGCCGTTGCTGCGATTAATGGTCACAGTGACAGAATCGCCTTCATCTACTTGGTAATTATTGGAACTAAATGCGAAGCTACCGTTAGTACTGCTAAGGGTCTTGTCGCCTAATACGTATAATCCACTATTGATATCGGATACCAATAAGTTGCCGCTTGGTAAAAACGGATAAACGCCCCATGCGCCATTAAAGGAAGCGCTGTTATTAATCGGATAGGTATCAAAATAACCCACCTCAGAAGGCGCTGATGGATCAGTAATATCCAGTACCGTTATGCCTCGCTCGTAATTTGACATGTAATAGCGGTTGCCTCTGACAAATCCATTGTGATCGATCGAGCGGGTAGGTCCAGTCCAGGTGCCAACTTGAACAGGCGCAGTCAGGTCGCTCATATCGAAAAAACGTACGGTTGTATTTAAGCCGACGTTTATTTCGTCTAATTCATCGTGCACAATAACCACTAATTTATCTTCAGTAAACCAGCCAGAATGAACATAATTTGCATTTACATAACTGGTTGTGCTCAGCCGTCGGGGATCATCATTAGCGGTTTTGTCCCATAGCTGAAAATTATTTTCATTAAAGTCGAAAAAGATTTCGCAGTGGTCGGTACCGTTGACACATTGAGAATCTTTGCGTGGATCGGAGATAACCATTGAAGCAACATCGTGACTATAGTCAGTCCGAGTGGCATCCAGCGGTTTGTATGCGCTCGTTAATTCGGTAGGATTGGCTAGACTATAGGAATTAAACGCGCCGCCATTTCTGTTTGAACCTGCGATATGAAGGTAGGGTGAAAGGCCTGTTAATGGCACACCCGTAGAATAGTCGACGTTACTTAAATAAACGTTGTGGGCGCTGCTATCGGTTGTATCAATGGATGCGACCGTTGCAGTTTGTGGTAAATTGGTTAAATCGATAATCATTAAACCTACCGATGCGCTATCTGCAGTAACATAGGCATAACTTTTCCAGCGCTTATCACCGGTGTCATAAAACTGATACACCTTCAAATCGCGCCAAATAGTTGATTGACTGGCGATTGTTGTGATGATTATTGGATCGTCAGAATTGGAAACATCAACAATACCTATACCATTACTCAGGCCGATTAAGGCGTATTCTTTGTTATCGTTCAGATCAAAATGCCCCCAAATATCATTGGCATCTACAGGGTTGGTTGAAAAACTATTGAGCGGAATATGTGAAAGCAAGTCGATGTTATTACAGGAAAAATCACCCGCGCTACCGCTTTCACAATCGACCTTGGACTGAGATTCTTGCAGTCTGGCAAAAACATCAAGTTTATCGTGTAAAACGGCCATTGTTCGGCTATTTTGACCTTTTTGATCAACGATTACAGTAAATCCTTTTTCACTTAACTTTTCGGCATATTCCAAAGGAATACCAGTTAACTGAGTGATATGTTTTTTGTCACTGGTTTTATAACTGTCATCGCGACTAAAACTGCCGCTAATTGGCAATATATCACTTAGCAAATAAAACAGTGTATCGGAATCATCGATCTGATAATTACCTGCGGCAACTTGAATTTTATCGCCTTTGTTGGCGTGTTGGGCTGCATAACGAATGGTTTTACAAGGCGCTGTCACTTTGCCGCAGCGACCGGTGTCAACGCCGTTGGTGGCAACGTATCTTGACTTGTCGTGCTCCGCATGAGCGAACACAGGGCCAATTTGAACATTCAAAATCATGGTTAAAAGGGTTGTTATAATTATCTTTTTCATAAAAACCTTGGTGAGGTATCACGGGTATAATTCTCTTGAATCATCAATATTTAACTGCTTGCGACTTAAAGAGCGCCAAAATATCTAGCACTATCATATAGTGAAGCACGCTATTGAACAATTGTAAAAAAGTTACAAAAAGGCAGACCCTAGGGTAAGTGTTTTTGAGATGTTGCAGATTAATACAAGTGTTGGCAGTAGGGCAGAATAGAGCGAGCGCCGCTTAACCTGCCAGATCTGGATAATTAGAAATGAAAAAATACGCTGACATAGGCGCCCTTAAATTCAAGGTCAGAGGTAAAATCACCATCTTCGACCTCCATACTGAAAGTTCGGTAACCTGCTTTGGCTCCGAGTCCGAAGTCGCTTTCGTAGCCCAAAGAAAATGCTGTATCTGATAACGAGTCGCCATCAAAACTGATAATATTAATTTCACCGTCGACGAAAAATCCGGTGAGAGGTAAATCAACGCGACCTTTGACATAAAGCAGCGGAATGGTGAAATCAATTGTTTCGCTTTCGTTGATGTTTGAGCCGGTTGGGTCTGTATTTAAAGTGACGATACCGTCGTATTGACGCAAAGTCAGTCCGGCGTCTAAATTAATCCAGTTATCGAGCAATTCATAATAAAGAGTGTATTCGATATTACTCATGTCGATCCGAGTGGTGACATTTTCACTGGCAGTAAAGGTTTCGCCACCGAAGACGATATCTCTGGTTAAAACTGAAGCAGCCGATACATCCAAATCCGAAGAAACAATCTTAATATTTGGTATAAACGGGACTGGGTGCTCTAACGAAACCCAAATAATATTATGGTCTTCATCAGTAAATCCAAGATCATCCTGCATATTTAACGTAGTACCCAGTTGATTACCTTCATCAACAGCAAAAACTCCGGAGTAGTCTGGAGTCCACTGATAGGCACCAATTTCAAGACCAGCAGTATCTGCTTGTACAAAGGATGTCATGGAAAGCCCGGCGAGCGCCAGTAAGGATAATTTTTTTAGCATCATATTTCCCTTGTTATTAGTTATTTAATGAGCCTATTCTCGGATAAGCTGCTAACTCAATTATGGACCATTAACTAAAAAAAAGTCAGAAAATGATCACAAATATAGCCAATTTATCGATTAAATTAGTAAGTTATCGCTAATTAGCAAGGAAGGCCACTAAAGATTGGTCCGAAAAGATACTGGTAAATTGTTTGCTAAGCATTTGGTTCACCACCCCGGTCGCATCAAGATCATTAGCTGGGTTAGCGACTTCTTGCTCTCTAGTCGCTCGGAATATTTTTGACCACTGCTGACCATGTTTGTTGGCGGTCAGTTTTATCTCGCTGCTTCCTCTGATAATGCTTTTAAAAGTGGATGACTCGATGGAAAGTTGCAGCTTGGTTATTTCTATTTCAAAAGCAATATCCGCTAATAGCGGTTTACTGATTATTTTATAACCGTTTTTTTTCAGTAAACTGATCAATTTATCTTGCAAAACCTTTGCTTCATTAGTTGGCCCGGATACAGCCTTTTGATTGGCATTATCTGGAGTAGCAGTGGATCTGGCGTCAACGACTTTCAATGCAACAATTTTAGCCTTTTCAGACAATTCATCTAAATGGGTAAATTCCGGGTCCAATTGATATTTGAGCGTTGCTGGATTGCAGCCACTCAGCAGTATCATTGCTGTCAAAGTGATGAATATTTTTATTAGTGACAAATTCATTGTTTATAGTTCTCTTGTTTAATTTAAGATTTAGTATATCAGATGTCTGGATTTACAGGTTAAGCGGACCCTTTATCTAGTCTGTCTCAAGATGAGATTTCGCAGTAGGTATCTTTATATCAAAACAGACTCCTCTGATGTCGAGTGGTTTAAAAATTAACTTATGGGTGTTTTTATAGGCTTTCAGCGTAATAAACCACTGGCTTCTGCCGTTGAACACCGGTTCCAGCCACTCGAATTCTTCGGCTTGCTGGATTGGTCCTGAGTCGTATTCGATTTTGTCATTACTTTCATTTTTCTTACCTTTTTGAATGGTTTGGATATTGATTGATTCGACTGGAATATCTGGCTGAAGGATAAGCTCTTTTAACCATTCTGTTTCATTATCCTGTCTAACAGCCATCTTGGAATCGGTAGAAATGCTACTAATCTTGTATCTTACGGATTCTCCGCTGGCAAGATTTAAACTGAGTAAGTATTCGTTTTCATTATTTTCAATATTGGTTGCTTTTATTGTTCCTTGATATCCTCTTACTATTTCACTGGCAAAAAATAACCCCAGTCCTTTGCCGTGATGTTGTTTGTTTTTACGGGTAGAAAAACCAAGCTTGAAGATTTCGTCGTTTACTTCTGTATTTATTTGAGGTCCTCGATTGTAGATAGAAAAGTGGGCGTATTGATCTGTACCAAGTAATCGAACGATAATTCGGTCAGTTTTTTGTTTGAAGCGATTTTTATTGATAAAAAATTGAGCATTCTTAATTAAATTTTCTAACAATAAAATAATGTGGTTATGGTTGCCCAAAAGTTCTGGTGTCGCTGCTAAATCGATATGAAATTGTTGGTTTTCAAACACAAAAGGTTTTTCCAGGATCGCTTGATTGATCTTTGCCAGAGCTATTAAGTTTCTAATTTCAACTTCATCTGAGATCAGTGAAAATGTCATCAGTATCGCCATTTGCGGGAAAAAAGTAGGCGACACGGGAATGCTTTGAGTGATATCGAGAGTCTTTTGGCTATCCAACTGTAGTTGGTAAAATTGTTCTTCGCATTCGATTAGTTGATTGCCGATGTGTAAAGACATGTTGTCCGCGGTGGAAAGGTCGAGTAAGTCCCAAAGGTAGCGCATCGCATCCAGAGCACTTTGATAATCTGTCAGCGCATCGATTGTATGTTTATCTGGCTCTTCAGTATCGTTTTGTTCATACAGTGCCAGAAACTTTTGTTGTTCTACTGCTTTGTTAAGTGCTGTCACTACTTTGTCATAACTGATGACACCGTTATGTCTTACCTCGGAGGCGATCCCTTTAAAGTGAATAAATTTCTCATCATACTCCATGTATTCGAGCAGTTTATCACTGATAAACGTTTTGAGTTTTTCTGAATGGTCAGAAAAAGTGTTGGCTCTTTGTTGTTGCTTTTTTTTACTTCGTGAAAGCAAAACAAGTTGTCGTTCTAAATCTGTAATTTGAGAATCTATGTGTTTCCGCTTATTTAGAAAAAGTCGAATATCTAATAAATAAATCAGTGCTAAGGCGATGACAAAACCTGTTTTGTTTTGCTGTACCAGCCAACTGTTTGCATAATCATTGAAGATACTTAACTCTTGTTCCGCGCTAGCAAAAAAGAACCCAATTAGTAAGGCTGAGGCAAAAAGACTTAACCAGGGAAAGTGAATATTGACTCGGTTGTTTTTTGTTTGAGTCAGATCTGAATCTTGGTATTGTTTATCTTTTGTTTGGACTACTTGATCCACGAATAGGCTCCTTGCTCGCCGAAAGCCACAATGCCTTTTCCTTGTTTGCAGGCAGATAAAAAACTGGCTTGGTTAGCTTTTTTTGCCGCCTGTTCGAATGAATGTCTTAATGTTTTTATATGCTGTCGATAGCTGGCATAGTTAAATCTCTCACTTTCCAATTTTTGTTCCATTTGCAATGTGCTGATAGGCCTTGGAGAAGACTCAACCAGAAATTTAAGAATTTTTCTCGGGGTGGGGGCTAAAGGGCGCTGACTATTGCCTGGATTCATCAGCCTTTCACCACACCAGTAGACATTCCAGGTCGCCAGATCAATACTTAAATCTCCACTAACCAAACTATCAGTTGAACCGATATTATTTTGATTGTTAGATAGTTTTTTATGGCGGAGCAATGCTTTGATCCGCCAGCACAGAACTTGTTCAATATTTTCTTGATGTTTGGCGATAAAATCCTGAGAGACTGTTTTTTCAAACACTTTTTCTTCGATGCCAGTACCGCTGTGTTCTGAAAGAAAAATGACGGGAGTATCAGGCCATTTTTTACCAACTAAATTAGAAACCGTTAAACCGGCATCATCATTACCACTCATATTGGCATCTAAAATAACAATGTCTGGTGCTGACTTCATTTGATTGATAGCCTGGCAAGCGGACTCAACAAACTTGTACACAATGATTTGGTTGCTAGGAACCTTGGATGGGCGAGCATTCGCCTCAGCGTTTCCACCAAGCGAAAAATCGGCATTTTCTAAAACCGGTTTAAATTTATCGACCCAGTGAAATTGGTCCTCAACCCAGAAAATCGTGGCCATAGTCTGATTTAACTTCCCCTTTTGTTTTGATGTTTCACAGTTTAGCACGAGTATCAAGATTTTTTTCTCACCGATTTCTCACAAGTATCAAGCAAACTCTGGTTTAGCGAATAACTTAACTAGGAGGTCCCCATGGATAATCAACTTTTGCTAATCTGGTCCGATAATGCGGCCACGTCGTTAGTCATCTGGTCTGTCATTGTGATAGTCAGTTTCTATTTAGGAAGAAATCAAGCTCATCAGGTATTAAGGATAACCGGTCGAATGATCTATTCGACCATGAGGTTATGGGATTTTAGTTTGGGCAAGCTGGAATCTCGTTTAACCAATCGAAATCGAGAGATTTTGCTCGCCAGTGGTGCCAAAGCCGCAGAACAGTCAATCGAGCGGGAGTTTACTCGAGTGAACAATATCGTCAAAAAGGACCTTTCCAAATATCCCAGTTTACATCGTCAAATCGCCGAATCGATTGAACAGATTGAATCTGACTATCAAAAGTCAGCGCAAGCGGCGCCTTTGCCTCCAGCATGGGGTGATGTCGTACAAACCATTGCCGCGCTGCCTACCGGGGGCGATCCGACGATTAATAAGATCTTGGTGAATATCAAAAAGGCGGTCGAAGAGTCTCATCAACAAACTCTAAAAGCTTACAAAAAATCCAGTGCAGAAAGTCATCGATTGCTGAAGAATATGCAGCCTGAATGGCGGGGGATTGATGAAAAGCTTAATGAAGTAAGCCAAAAAATCAATGGACTGGAGAAATGTTCCAAAAAGATCGATGGCCAAATCCAGGACTACAGCGATATTTTGAAGGGGCAGGATTCCGCCGTGCACTCGCTCGCGTCGTCTTCGTTGACCCAGTTTTTTATCTCGGGTTTGGTATTGGTGA
>CAZOBX010000253.1:0-8265 GCA_964578045.1 uncultured Kangiella sp.
CTTGGTCCAATGCTTTTCCCTAAATAATACTTAATAATCTTCTCATTTATTTTTCCTTGGTCAAAATCCGATTGATTGAATCTGATCACTCCATATTGTACTGCCACATGTTACATCATTATCCACGAAGCGTATCGTAACGTTTTTTCCTGTTGTCCTGGCTGTAAGAGCAATAGAAACCAGAGTCTTGTATTCTGACAATGAACTTGAGATTTTTCCATTAAGAGAATGAGTATCAGGTGTATGGCCAATAAAGGTATTACCTCCATCATTAAATATATATCCAATGGTCAGATCTTTGCATTCCTTGTAAGCAAATGATGCTTGAGACATCATTAATGCTGAAATACCAATTGCCATTTTTTTAAGTATCATAAATTTATATTTCCTATAAGATCTAACGCTTAATACAAAATATCATGCGTGGTTTTTGCATGAATATTTTGCTATTTCTTGTTACACGGTTTTCAATTAATACTTAGTACTAACGTCATTCGGTGCGCTTTATTTCTCTCAGTCATTTAGAAAGAATTGATAGTTTCAATATTCGATATTCTAGGCAAATAATGGCTTGAAGTGGTATCAAATATTGGACAGATACTAACAATATTCGGCCGTATCTATGAAATTAGTACTATTAATCTTCTATTAGCCCTAATTTTGCTCCGTTGACGGTAGTGACATGCTGTAATCCTTTCGATATAGAGAGGTAAAAATGACATAGAAACCTGTCATACCCAACAATACCCTATCTACAGCCATTAGTCCTGTTGACTTATGGGGAAAGCCCTTAAGCCTCAATAGCCATAATTGCCCGACCAATTAATTCTGGTATTTGTGGTACCACTGCATTACCCAGGGCTTTTAATCTAACCACTTTATTGGGAAGCACATCAACTCGGTGATGAATAAGGGGTTGAGTCGGTAGTTCGACGGGTCTATAGTTTCTTTGGCTATTTGGTCCTCGAATCTTCCCCTGAGTTTTTCTACATTCGTTCTCACCGGCACCATCATTCCGTATCCCCATTTTGGAGTAGGTAGCATTTTTTCATAGTAATGCTTCACCACATCCATTTGTTTCTTGTTTTTGTAGTACTTCACAGCGGTTTCGTTGCTGTCGTTTTCCATGACTGTGGCCGGCGCCGGCCATAGCGCAGCGTGTTTCCCTATTACGTCCTTCAGTTTCTTTCCGCGTTTCCCGTCCGGTTTGTTGGCTCCGCGAACTCCGTCGCCGGTTTTGGGTGTTGGCCACATCATAAATTTTTCTTTCTCTGTTGTTTGATTGTGAGCTCGCCTCATACTTGTATTGCTTCCCATCGGCGCAGCGGTAGGAGTTGGCAGCATTTGCTTTACTCGAGTCGCTAATCCATCTCCCGCTTTCTTACTGCCACTAAATGGCTGGAAGAGGAATCCTCAGCAAATAACATCAATTGACCCGATATATATAACCCTCGTTTTGTACCAAAGTTGTTTAGTTTTAAAATTGTAGCTAAGTTTTCTAACATCTAGCGCGGTTGGAATATTAGGCCAATGCTTATTCAATATGGTTCTTGGATATTCTTCAATTTCACAAAAAGCGACTGTTTCAAATCCCGCTCTATCTAAGCCAATGGAAAATCCGCCAATACCCGAAATAAAATCCAACACTTTCATTTATTCTTCCCCAAAACAATCGTGTAAGTATTTGATTTTATTGGAGCGAAAGTGTACGATTTAGCAAGTGAAAAAGAGGCTGTTACTGGGGTTAAACTGTTGAAAACAAAAAGAAATACTTGTATTTTTGCGTTTTACAAAACCACAAAGGGTAGTAGAATCTAGCAATGAACTTTACATTACTGTTATTTCTTATTATTGTCGCTGTATCGGCTTTCAGAGGCTATCGAAGTGGAATATTGGTAATCTCAGCACGCCTGTTCGGTCTTGCGCTTGCTTATCTGGCCGCAATACTCTTTACGACTTCCGTAGCGAGTCTGCTGCAAAAACACACCGCAATTGAAGGACTGATTACCTATCTGATTGCTGGCACGCTGGTGTTTATAGTCACTAGTCTATTTTTGTCATCATTATTTTCATGGTTGATCCGGCATTCTGCTACGAAATCAAAAGAGAGCAGTAAGGCATCATCCGTCGCTGGTGGTTTTTTTGGCGCGGCGATTGGAAGTGTAGTTGGTCTGATGGCAGTGTGGTTTGTTAGTACCTTTCAGGAAATATTGTTGGCAAAAAAAGGCCAGCCAATCGCCGAGTCAAGCGCATTTGAGCAAACGGCTAAAAAGCTCACAGGCGCGGCAATCGGCAAAATTGTTAGTGGTACTACTGGAGATTCAGATCTTGCAAGCGGCGCGGCGCAACTTTTGTCTAATCCAGCCGAAAATATTCAGCATTTTAATCGTTTAACACAGACCGGTGTTTTGAGAAACTTATTGCAAAGTAGCGAGGTAAGGTCTGCCCTGGATTCACAAAATCCTGCAGCCTTATTAAGTTCGTCAGCGTTTAAGCAATTCACCCAAAATACTGATTTTGTCGCGTTAACTAACGAACTTAATCTAGCCGATAGCGGTGAGCAAAGAAACAAGCAACTCGCGGTCAAAATAACTAGACTCTGGGCTAAGGTTAAACAGGTACAAAATAATCCTCAATATCTTGAGATAGTAGAAGACCCACAAATTAAACAAATGCTGCAAAGTGGTAATGCTTACAAACTGCTCAATAGTGCAAAGATTGAAAGACTGTTACAAATCATCTCTTCTTCAAAAGCCCCGGTAATTATTTTTCAAGAGACCGAAGCTCAGCAAGGCTTGGCTGTGGAAAAGAAATCAATTTATCGCTGGGTAGACAAAGATGGCAAAGTGCATTACTCAGATAAAAAAAAGCCGCCGAATAATTAATCTTGATTAATAGTCGTTGCTGATTAAAGAAACAAAGGTATTTACTTACTTAACCACAACTCTGGATAAGAAAAGTCAGCACCGCTTTATATGGCACTGCTAATTCTAGTATTGCATTAAAACGACTTAATTTTTTTAAAACAGCACGCATCAAGGAATTTATCTAATATAGACGTCGCAATGCAAAAAAGATGCGACCTGGTATCAAATCTGCAAAAAATTGTTAAACGATACCTGATTTATGAATCAAAATTACTAGAGACGTTAGCGACTTTCAGGACTCAAGACCATGCCAATTCAAAGCAATTGGACCAAATGTCCTCGCAGCTGGTAAACGAACAATTACTTAGACAAATCATTGTTCTAGCGGAAGACTATCCGGATTTTAAGGCGCATAAAATAAATGTAAACTGGTTGATTTAGAAAGTGAAGTTGCGCTGATGAGTGAAGGATATAACGAAGCGGTTAATCATTACAATACTCGTATAGCAAGTGTACCCGATATCTTTTTTGCGCGAATACTTAATTTTAAATCGTTAAAATTATTTAACTACAAACAACGAAAATTCTCCCGGATCAATATTGATTTTGATTAACCAAGACTTCTATCAGATGAATAATTATTCAGAATATTGTAAGATGGGCGCCAACCCAGCAATATTTTATAATGATTTGAGAATTTGATGGGTTAACACCCACCGTACCAACTTAGTATTTTTTGCTTCAAACTGGTCCAATTCAGATATAATTTTATTTACATTTAAATCGTTGACATTTATACGCGAAGAACGGAGTATTGTGTGTATGCGTTTAATGACTGTAATACTAGTTTGTTTAGTTGCTAGCTGTACTAGCGTGCCTACCTCTTTAATCGATCTGCCGGAATTGCCAATCGTAGATAGCTCTTTAGTGGGTGAGCCAATAAAAGTTCATTCGCTCTCCCAGATTTTCAGCCTGACTGCAGAACAACAAAACGAATTTCGGGATAAATATAAAAGTCAAAAATATCGCTCTTTAGCCCCTAGAAAACGGATATTCGAATATCTGCAAAAACATCTGAACAATTTTAATTTTCATTCTGATACTTTAACCGCTAGCGAAGTTCTCTCCCAAAATTTAGGTAACTGTCTATCTCTTGCCATTTTGACTAAATCTTTAGTCGATATGACCAATATTAGCATTAAGTATGAATTGGTGGAAACCCCGTCCGTTTTTCAAAAAGAGGGCGGTATGTTGCTAAGTTCACAGCATGTGCGCACTGTACTTTGGGATACCGACGTTGACGAAATTGGAAATACGGCCTTTTTTCGGAACAAAGTGATCATCGACTATTTTCCTTCCCGTGGCACACGTACTCTGAGAAATGTTCGAGAAAACGAATTCTATTCGATGTTTTATAGTAACAAAGCCGCAGAAGCGCTAATGAAAAGTGACCCTCAGTTAGCATTTTGGTATTTGAAGGAGGCTCTTAATTTAAAACAAGATAGTGCACAATCAATCAATATGATGGGAGTGGTTCATGAAAAGCTAGGGTATATTGATTACGCCGAAAAGCTGTATCTCTATGGATTAAAATACGGCAATGAAAAAATGGAGTTGCTCACTAATTATCATGATTTACTGATAGAGCAAAAGAGATATGGTGAAGCAACAACTATCTCCGAACAATTAGAAAGGTTTGATGACCTTAATCCTTTTAAGTGGGTAAATCTGGCTGATGCTGCGTACAATGTAAAGAATTATTCTTCGGCGATACGTTATTATAAAAAGGCGGCAAAGATGGCCGATTATCTACATGAGCCATATGCGGGTATAGCGCGATCACAATATCTGCTTGGAAATATTAAACAAGCTCGTAGAGCCATTAAAAAGGCATTAAAAAATTCTCATAAAAAAGAAACAACTTCTCTCTACCAAAACAAGTACGAGTTATTTTTGAAAGAGTTAAAAAACAATTAACACTTGTTAATATTTTGTCGCTGTTGAAAAACTAATAACAGTCACACTATTGAGCAAGTTGTAAGTTACTGATTAAAGCTTGCTATACTCAATAACGGTAAATTCAATTGACCTTTTGTTTGCTAAAGTACCTTACTGCGTCGTAGCGGTGAAAGAAGTGGCCCAACATCGGATGTTCAATTTGTTGAGTATTATTGGTTGAAGCAATATTTCTTTCAGCAACATAAGTGGTAATCATACTTTGATCAACTAGAACATGGTACCAGGGAGAGTCCTTTGGTGGACGAGACAGCGCAACATTATCATACCAACTTTCACTATTGCTGAATTCAGAGTCGACAGTGTATATTACGCCGCGATACCCAAACAGTTTATGCTGGATGATCTGACCGATAAAAAATTTTGCATGAGTCATAATAAAACCAATTGTTTAAACGATTTAATTGTAAAAATCTAAGTCTGATAATCCTTTTATCCGCAAACTAATTGCGATGGTCTATAATAGAAATATCTATTTTGGCATTAGGCCACTACTGAACAAAGGAGTTTGTTATGTCATCTGATCACACCTATAAGAAAATTGAAATTGTCGGTTCATCTAGCGAAAGTTCAGATGACGCCATTCGAAATGCGATCGCTGCTTGTAAAGACTCTATCAAACATATGGACTGGTTTGAGGTCGTTGATGCACGGGGCCATATCAAAGACAGCAAAGTTGCCCATTTTCAGGTGACTTTGAAAATCGGCTTTCGAATTCAAAAAAACTGACCTTTTGTGTCTCAAGCAGCAAAATATAGCAGGGCGTAAATGAACTATTTATTTTTACTATTGATATTTGTAGCAAATATATTAGTTCAAAAACAAACCTCTTTAGATTTATCAAATGGTAAGGTTATAGTTGAATCTTGGTCACAGAATAGCCCGTCTGGATGTTTATTTTGCATCAACGACTTGATTCTTGTAACCTGACTCGCCGGGACGTCGATCATAATAAGATAATATCCTTGTTCAATTTTATGGTGGAAAGGCTTAATTTTAAAGTTTTCGTTTTGGTAACCGGACAGGTTTCCCTGCCAACCTCCAAGAATAATACTAGCGAGAAAAAGACTAACTAAGGTGCTAAATGCCAGTGTACTACCATGAATAGGTAGTAGTGATAATATTAGGACTAATCCTGCACCAATAACGGCACCACGTAATACGCCTCTTTCCAAGCTTCGAATAACGTCTGTTTTCTGTAAAATATTTGCAGATTGAATATGGCGTTTATAGAGGCCTTTTTCATTTTTACTTAATACATGGAAATTCCAATCAGTTATACCAATATCATGTATGTCGTTAGAAATTGTCTCGACACTTTCAATATTTCGAGTTAAAAAATATAATCTTTTCATCGTTCATTCTCCATTAACAAATTTACGGTGTTTCTCCTAAGTTTAATTTCTTTCTTCTATTGTATAATTCTAGCTAGTAGCTAAGACAAAACCAGTAAAATTTGCCCGTAAGTAACCGAATCGTTTAAACACCTGCATAATTATTCCAAAAAGTTTCTAAAAACTATCCCCATGCTTTATGTATCAATTGGCGCCACCTATTTTTTGTCTGATTATCTTAAGTTCGATAGTCCAAGAATAATGGATATATCTTAATTTTTGACTACACTTTAGTTAAGGCTTCATTTTTTTCGAGGTAGTTCACAGTGCACCTACATGTGAAAAGAGCGCTTGTTGTGGCAATTTTGCTCGGTATTGTATTACTGCTCTATTCATCAATGACCGATGCTGCCGAAGGAAAAGTTTATTCACTAACCATTGATGGACCAATTAGCCCGGCAAGTGCAGATTATTTTACTCGAGGACTTAGCCAGGCGGCAGATGACGACGCCGATATTTTGTTGCTAAACCTCGATACGCCCGGGGGACTGGACAAATCCATGCGCTATATGATCAAGGCTATTTTGGATTCTTATATTCCAGTGGTAATTTATGTCTCTCCAAAAGGAGCGCGTGCTGCCAGTGCTGGGACTTATCTCATCTATGCCAGTCATATCGCCGCTATGGCTCCGGCTACCAATATAGGCTCTGCAACGCCAGTGCCTATCGGAATGCCGAGTGCGCCTGCTCATGATAAAGAACCCAACAGCGAGGATAATTCAGAGGATTTGGAGCCAGTTAACGTGATGCAACGAAAAATAATTAACGATGCTCAAGCCTATATACGCAGTTTAGCTCAGCTTCGAAACCGAAATGAACAATGGGCTGTCGATGCGGTATTAAATGCCGCTAATTTATCGGCTAGCGAGGCTCTCGAAAAAGGAGTTATCGATTTAATCGCCTATGATCAAAAGAGTTTACTAAAGGCGCTACACCTGCGGGAAGTGGACATGGGGCACAAAAAAATAACCCTGCATTTGATTGATCCCTTAGTAGTCGAAATAAAACCAGACTGGCGTACAGAACTCTTAATGATCATAACCGATCCAAGTATTGCTTATTTATTGCTATTAGCCGGGATTTATGGATTGATGTTTGAGTTTCTTCATCCAGGTAGCATGCTGCCCGGTACAGTTGGCGCGATTTGTCTGTTAATGGCGATGTATGCCTTAAATATGTTGCCCATTAACATTGCTGGATTGGCGTTGCTGCTGCTGGGGATAGCATTGATGGTTGGAGAAGCTTTCATACCCAATATAGGCGTGTTAGGCATTGGCGGGCTTGCATCTTTTACCATCGGGTCGTTTATGTTGATGGACTCTTCGCTACCCGGTTATCAGATAGCACCCGCTTTGATTATCGCGTCGTCTATGAGCAGCGCTTTTGTAGTACTTTTTGTATTGTCGATGATCATTAAGGCTCGTAACAAACCTTTGGTTAGTGGTGAAGATGAGCTGGTTAATCATTACGCAGTCGCACTCGAGGATTTTAAAGGTGCCGGTCGTGTCATGATTCGTGGTGAAGTTTGGCAAGCGGACAGTGAGCAAAAAATAGTTAAAGACCAAAAAGTCCTGGTTAAATCGATTAAAGGCTTGCGCTTAAAAATTACTTCAGGGGATAAAATATGATTACTCAAATCAGCTTGTTTGTAGTTGGAGCCGGGTTGCTTTTCGTGCTTAGTATTTTTAAGATATTGCGCGAGTATGAGCGAGGTATTATATTCTTGCTGGGGCGTTTTTACCGGGTAAAAGGCCCTGGCTTGATCATTGTTGTACCCTTTATCCAGCAAATGGTGCGAGTCGATTTACGTACCGTAGTCATGGACGTACCAACCCAAGATGTCATTTCTCGAGACAATGTTTCTGTCAAAGTGAACGCGGTGATATATTTTCGGGTTATCGATCCACAAAAATCAATTATCAATGTCGAGAATTTTTTTGACGCAACCAGTCAATTGGCTCAAACGACCCTTCGTTCGGTTCTGGGGC
>CAZOBX010000254.1:0-8248 GCA_964578045.1 uncultured Kangiella sp.
AGGTGTAATCTGCTGCATAAAGAATTTAAGGACAGAAAAACTAACATGAAACTTAAAAATAAACGAAAATTACGTTGGAACATGGTCTTGTTGTTGATAGCAGTATCCTCAATCATGATTCGAATCCTCGTTCAGTATCGATTCGACAAAAGCGCCTTACTATACGTTGGAATTCCTTTTCTCATAGCACTTGCACTACTGTGGATAGACAGACCTTCATCTGAGAACAATTGGAAGCGGTCATATTTAAATCTAGTGATTATATCTTTGGTGGTCATGCTTGGAAGTTCAATCGTCCTTTTTGAAGGATTTGTTTGCGTAATCATGTTTATGCCGATTTATTTCGGAATCATCTTGCTAGTATTTATTATCAAATATCTCGCTGAACGTTTCAAAAATAGAAAGAGTCATCGATTATTTAGCCAAATTTTGCCATTGGTTATCTTATTCAGTGCATTTGAAGGGACTCATTCTGAGTTAAGTGTTAACAGACATAATCAAATAAGTGTCACACGAACTATTAATGCCGGTATCAGCGATATTAGAAATCAACTGATTCAACCGATCAAGTTACAAAAAGATAGACCATGGTTTTTAGAGTTATTTCCAATGCCCTATAAAGTGAAAGCAGGTACTTTAAAGGAAGGCGATATCCACGAAATTCACTTTCGCTATCATCGTTGGTTTGTGACCAATACCCACGAGGGAAGTATACACCTGCAAATTGAGGTGGTAAGCGAACAGAAAATTCGAACTAGATTTGTTAAGGACACTAGTTATATAGCCAACTACTTAAAGCTGACTAGTACTGAAATCGAGTTGAAACCAATTGATGATCAACATACTCAGGTGAAATTATCTATTAGCTACCAGCGACTACTTGATCCAGCTTGGTACTTTGTACCTTTACAGCAATACGGTATTAAGAAAAGCGCAGAATTTTTAATCGCAGAAGTGATCACTCCTAATGAAAAATAATCATAAAATCGAAGCTTATACCAATCATCGAATAAACGATGCGAAGCACTGCAACGCCATCGATGGAAATGTTGTTTGGTCCACTGCTAAATCCGTCTGGTTCTTATCAATGCTTGTTGTTTCAATTATTGGCGGATTTTTGACTTTCTCTTTAAACGCTCTAGCGGTGTTTCTGATTAGTACAGCGGTAACTTTATGTTTAGGTCATTCTCTGGGAATGCACCGAAGACTGATCCATAAGAGCTTTGAATGTCCAAAATGGCTTGAGTACCTCTTTGTTCATCTTGGTGTCCTTGTGGGAATTTCAAAGCATGTATAACCAATCGCCGTTAAAAAAATCATTTATGCAGAATATGTGAGAATGGCTCATGACTAGCAGACAGTTTTATCTGATATACGATAAACAGTGTCCTTTGTGTGAGCACTATTCTCAAATGATTCGTATAAGGGAATCTGTGGGTGATCTGATATTAATCGATGCCAGAGAAGAAAGTGAAATAATGCATGAGATTACACAGGCAGGATTAGATATCGATCAAGGTATGGTTTTGAAAATGGATGATAATCTATATTACGGTGCAGAAGCTATACACATGTTATCTCTTATCAGTAGCCGTAACGGATTTTTCAATCGATTGAACTATTGGTTATTTTGTTCAAAGTATTTGTCAAAGATCATCTATCCGATTTTTCGGTCACTACGTAATTTATTATTAAAAATTCTTTCGAGAAAAAAGATTAATAATCTCAATCTTAAGAATAATCGAAATTTTTAGAATAAGGAAAGATTCTAACATGATGGAAAAAGTTTTAAGAGTCAGTGCAGAAAAGGCCAATGCATCAAAAGGTTCCGTTACTTTCGATTTTTCTAAAGCCGGATGGAATTTAGGAATGATTGTTATGGCGCTAATTTTTGCTCCGTTTAATTATACTAACAGTGCTTTGATTTTATTTTTATCAACAACCTATCTATCTTTGTTAATCGGACATAGTGTCGGTATGCACAGAATGATGATACACAGAGCCTTTGATTGCCCACCGGTTGTTGCAAAAATAATGATCTATATTGGGGTTCTGGTGGGAATGTCCGGTCCAATAGGAATCATTAAAATTCACGATATGAGAGATTGGGCACAGCGACAAGCAGGGTGCCATGACTTTTTCTCTCATACAAGAAGCTATCTGATTGATATATGGTGGCAATTAACTTCTACTTTCAAATTTGAAAATCCACCTGAAATCACTATTGAGAAAAAATACTTAGATGACCCATGGTACCAATTTCTTGAAAGAACATGGCGATATCACCAATTGGGTTTAGCGATTCTCTTCTATTTCGTTGGCGGCTGGTCGTGGGTAGTCTGGGGTATATTCGTGAGAGTATCGGTGAGCATTGTAGGCCATTGGACGATTACTTATATTTGCCATAATCCGGGCACGGGAAAATGGCGAGTAAAGCACGCTTCTGTTCAAGCTTCAAATATACCGGGATTGGGGCTGCTAACTTATGGAGAGTGCTGGCATAACAATCATCATGCTTTTCCAGAATCCGCACAAATTGGCCTGGAAAAAGGACAACTGGATCCCGCATGGTGGTTTATTAAGCTATTAGAGTATATCGGATTGGCGGAAAATATTGGTCAGCCACGCTCAGAGGACAAAAGAGAAGATCTGTTATTACATGAGCACGAACAAGGGATTAAACAGCATGACAAAGGATAACAGTCAATATGCCATTTACAAGATCTGGTTCAAAGCTGCTGCCTGGTATAACTTAATCTGGGGAATGACAATCGTTCTATTTCTTCAACGAATGGCATCCGAGCACGGTGGATGGAAGCTTTTATTGTCCGGGGAAAAATATGACCCTTCGATCGAGTAAAAGGATTAGTTCAATCACTCTGGCGCTTTTGTGTCAGAGGTGGCTAGAGTTAGTCGCAATCGCACACATATTCGGTGGTTTGTCATTGAGTTTTAACTGGCCAGTATCTCTGTGGAGTGAATATCGTTATGAGTTATTTCAAGTCTTTAAGCTTACTGATATGGTTAGTGATGAAATAAACGCTATCGTCGAGATGTTAACCCAGTTGTTTGGACCAACCGTCGCAAGTTGGGGTATTCTAATGTTCTATTTAGTCAGGCAGGTCGGAGGTAAAAGCGTTTTTCATAATGCTTCTAGCGACAATTCGATTCAGTTTTATAATCAAGAAAAATCTGTTGCCTTACGGATATCGAGCGCCGATATTCTAATTTTGGCGACCTTACTCTGGTTTGTTTTGGACTTTGCGATATCAATGAATTTTGGCATGATACTTCACCTGATCATTAATACAGCGGCTATTTTATCAATACTATTACCCCTTATATTTTTACGGCTGAAATTACTCGAAAAAGGAGCTAGTGATTATGCAACCTATCGAATCGAAAATTGAAAAAAAATCTTACCTGGTAACCGGTGGCTCGGGATTCATCGGCCGTCGATTATGTCAACAGTTAATCGACCAAGGTCATCGGGTTATTATTCTAACTCGAAATAGCGCCAAAACATCGTTACTTTTTAGCGGAGAGGTTCATCTGATAAATCATTTGCAACAACTCGGCTCAGATATCGATGTAATCATCAATCTTGCGGGTGAGCCTTTAGCCGCATCCAGATGGAATGAAAAAACTAAGGCTCGTTTTATCAAAAGTAGAGTATCAACTACAAAAGCGATCGGCGAAGTTGTCGCAGCAGCCAAGAAAAAACCTTCGCTTCTTATCAGTGGCTCAGCGATCGGTTTTTACGGATTGCGTGGGAATGAAGAGTTAACCGAAGAAGATAAGGGAAGTGATTGTTTCTCCCATGATTTGTGTCAGCAATGGGAAGAGGAGGCTCTTAAAATAGAAGAGTTTGGTGTTAGAGTCTGCTTATTGCGCACCGGTATGGTATTGGGTAAGGGGGGTGGGCCACTAGCTTCATTTTTGCCACCCTTTCGATTAGGATTAGGCGGCCGGTTCGCCAGTGGCCAACAATGGATGTCCTGGATTCACATTGATGATTTAATTGGTATAATTCATTTTGCCACAGAAAATAAAACTATCTCGGGTCCAATCAATGGAGTGTCTCCTAAACCAGTCACTAATAGAGTGTTCAGTAAAACTTTGGCAAAAATTCTTCGAAGACCTGCTATTTTTCCTATGCCTGCTGCCGTGTTGCGTCTATTGGTTGGAGAAATGGCGGAAGAATTGATTATCAACGGTCAGAAAGTTATTCCCGAAAAAGCGCTTTCTAATGGATTTGAATTTTCTTATCCTGAATTAGAACTCGCTTTACAAGAAATCATAAAGAGTAATTAAAGAAAAATGAAATACGAAATAATACAAAAATCATGGTCGAAACGAAGAAAAGTCGATCAGTCAAAAGAAATCGATGATATCAAATTTATTGACTTCAAAAAGGAACACAATCATTTCTGCAAAATGGAAATTCGTTATTCCGATGGAAGTGAGCAAACCTTGATTTCAAGAGTTGTCTATAATGAAATAAAAAATCATTGGACTGCCGATGGAATGCATGTAGCGGTGAGAATATTGTAACAAGCTGGAAAGTCACACATTTTTTATTTGAGTAACCAATTTTTTATCGTCTAATCATCTACAACTAGCCAAAATCCCAAGATAAGGATACTGGACATTACAACCATTGCTATTGACTCAGTTGGTAATTCTGCAAACGCTTCGAGAATATTTGACGCCGCAATATCAAAATTACGCATCCAGTCCAAGGAGACAACGCTTAAAAAACTGAGTAATCCTAGCAGACTACAGATGGAGATAATTAGTTGTCTAATGGATTGAAACCGGTCGATTTCTTTCAAAATATTTTTGATAAACTCACGATCGACTAATAGACTTCGATACTGTAAAAGTTTTGATAAGAATGCATCAGACATTTTGTCATCCTCAATTTCATTTATTTGTTTCATGCGACCGCCACTTTAGGTGAAACTAATTGAATCAGTTTTAATTTAGCCCGGTTTATATGTGACTTGACTGTACCTAACGGATAATTAGTAACTTCAACAATTTCACTGTGAGACATACCCGCTGAAAAAGAAAGTGTTAGCATCAGTCTTTCTTCTACGGACAGGTGTTTCATTAGTTGTTCAAGCATGATGTCCGTTAACATATCCGGTTGAACCGACGCTATTGATTCCAGATTTTGTTCATCGACAAATTCGATATCTTTTAAAGTTTGGATGTATCTTAAAAAACAATTGTAAGCAATTTTATGCAGCCAGGTTGATAAGTTAGCTGAGCCTTTAAAGGTGTACAGTTTACGGTACATTAACAAGAAAGTTTCCTGACTAATATCATCAGCTAAATGATGGTCACCGGCCGTCAAGCGACGTAAAAACTGTCTTATGCTCGACTGGTAACGAGTTACCAGTTCCGCATAGGCTGTTTTATCTTGAGTCGCGATAAACTGGGCAATGAGCTTATTGTCCGAATTCATCGTCTTCATTTCGATGATCTTTTACTCATATTTATTAATTTTCCAGACCGTTAGAAACCCAGCACCTAACATTAATGGAAACATACCGATTGGCCCAGCCTCGTTCATATCGCCAGCGACCCATCCTGCTAGTAGTGTAGCAACGCCGAGGGATATTAATACTATACCACGTCTGAGATCCGCTACTTTTGGTGAACGGGAAATATTCATTTTTTCGATTAGCTCAGGAGTAAGCTCGCTGCCTTTATCTAATGCTTCTCGAATAGTTCTTTGAATATCTGCCTTGTTTCTACTATTTAAGATGAAATAGGTGATTAAAATCAATGCGCCGGAAATTGTACCGACGACTGGAACCCAAATAGCGTTCATGCTGTTACCTCTTTTGTTTAGTTGACTATTAGATTAGATACACGACGAAGTCGTTTTGGATGCAGTAATTTCAAAATAAAAAAACAGCCCCTAAAGGCTGCTTTTATGTCCAGGGATGGACGGTCAGGATTTTGTTCCCGACAAATCCTAACAACCTACGTCTGTATAGGTAGTGTTGCAAATAGGCATCAATATCGACAGGGCTATAGTTGCAAAGATTATTCTTTAGCCATACAAAAAATGTTAAGTTTATTGCCATCTAAATCGCGAAAATAACCAGCATAGAAACCAGTGTCGCCCCTGGGACCCGGTTTACCTTCATCAGTGCCGCCAAGTTCTATCGCTTTTTCATAAACTGCATTGACCTGCTCTTTTGTTTCAACTATTAGCGCTATCATAACGCCATTCCCAACGGTTGCTGCTTTACCATCAAAAGGTTTGGTCACCGAAAACCCGACACTTTCAGCGGATTTCGACCATGCGACAAAAGAATCTTCCTCCATAAATCGACCCGCACCTAACATTTCCATTAACACATCGTAATACGCCACCGCGCGAGGTAAGTCGTTAGTACCTAAAGTAATATATCCAATCATTTTATTCTCCTGAAAATAGAGCCCTAAATGGGGCTAGAATTAAGTGTTGACTCAAGTTTGATTTGAGCGATTCGCCAGGGTGTAAAGTGATTATAAGAGAGTGCTACTGACAGGGTTATGTCAGTATGGATGGTAAGGGTAGCTTTTATCTAAGAAATCAAAAAAGGCTGTAATAACTACAGCCTCATATTTTTGGAAAAACCTTTGGTCAAAAAATCCATCTGATCGGCCAAAATATTTCTATTTGCCAGAGCCAGATATTCTGACTTATTAGGTCTAAAGGGGATCGCCAGCAATTTCATACCGGCTTCTTCAGGTGTTCTGCATCCTTTGTGGTTATTGCAGGATTTGCAGGCGGTCACACAATTTTCCCATCGATCACGTCCGCCCTTGGCTCTCGGGATGATATGGTCTCGGGTTAGCATTGAGCGTCCAAATGTTTTGCCGCAATACAGACACAAACCACCATCTCGTTGAAACAAAGAGGCATTGCACAAACGAGGAGTCCGCATATCTTTCGCATTAATAATACCATCGGTGGCAATCACAGAGAATATATCCAATATAGTGCGCTTGCCGGTAAGTCGCCCAACTCCGCCGTGTAAACGGATAGAGTGCTCGCCGTAGGTCCAGACAATTCGTTCTTTTGCGTACAAACAGGCCGCAGTTTCTAAACCGATCCACTCCATCGCCTGACCTGCTTTGTTTAATCGCAAGATCTGTGTTTGCATTTTCTTCTCCTTACTGACTAGAATGCAACTTTTTTGGTTAAAAATCAACCAATTGATTTAGGTAAAGATTATTACTGAATACTGGAGGGCCGAGCCGGATTATTCAGACCATCCCTGGTCTTCACACTTCGTGCCATCGTCATCCTTCCAATGTTCGGCAGAGTTCCTACTCTGCACGTCAAACCGGCGTCAATCAGATTTGCAATCTGATGCGTGTTCATTTCGCCATCGACCCAAAAATTACTTCCTTGTAAGTACCAATCTGCATTGATATGCATCCAGTTGCATTTCCCAATCGCTGGGAATTAAAAATATCGATTGGAATAATTAACGCCTAACTCGCATTCTGTACAAACGATTGACTGAGTAAATACCTTGTTCCATTCGTTTTCGCGCAGCGATATTGGCCGAGTGAATTTTCATATTCGGTGGAATAATCTCATAATCAATTACCGCTTTTTCCAGCCAGGTTATGACATCGTAACCAGTGCCTCGTTTGTCGTTGCCGAGGTCGTGGTCCAAGCTTAGATCGCTTACGGCGCCCGTCATCAACAAACTGATTGCCTCTTGTGGCCAGCGTACCAATCGCCATCCGGTTGGTGCCGGACGAATATCATCTAAAAATACTTTCATGTTATTTCCTCCGAAATAATTGGCACCCTCGGCAAGACTTGAACTTTCGACTCTAGGTTTCGAAGACCTAAGTTCTTCTAATGCCTAAGAGCACCTACTTTTGGCTGATCTACGAGGGTATGTTTTATTGGAAGCCCCGGCCGGTTACGATCCGGCGATACGAGAGTCAAAGTCTCGTGTGTTACCAACTACACTACAGGGCTAATTCTTTAAAAATATCAAATTACCGAGTACGGACTTTCACCGTCAAAAATGTATCATTACGCCTCGGCCAGTAATGTTGGAATGTTTGGTTGGTCGCGAGGGAATTGAACCCTCAACCTTTTGGTAAGCTATAGTTACTACGATAACGACTAAATATTTTTGTGGAGTTTTTTTTAAAAACAAAAAAAGCCGCGAATTTTTGGCTTGCGGCTTTTAAAGAATACAGGTTTAAATTGAATTCT
>CAZOBX010000255.1:0-8235 GCA_964578045.1 uncultured Kangiella sp.
AGCGAAGAATCCTAGTCAAATAGAGATATTCGCAAAAGAGTTACAACATACAGCTGATACACAAGGCGAAGATGCGGCCCGTGCGTTACTCAATCCTATAATAGAAAAACAAGGCGTTCCTAGTGTCAATCCAATGATTACCGGCGCATTAAGGAGTATGAAAACGATGTTTATGTTTCAAGGAATGCCTAATGTCGATTTATCAATTAATAAGAATTGCCTTCAGGCCACCGGACGTGTTCCAAGTGCAAAGCATAAAAATAAAGTTGATAAAATGTTAAAGAAAATTGTTAAAGGAATTGAAGAACAATTCTTGGAAGAATATGATATTTGTAATTTAACAACTGTTGGTTAGTTTTGATCATACAGTGATAGAGGACCCTCAAGTTAAGTACCGTGTTCTGAACCATGTAATATCTAGACATGAAAAATACGTATTTGTACTCAGGATATCGTTATCCACTTCAGAACATCAGTTAGGCTGTTTGGCTTTATTATCGATTCACACTTAGGTTTCGTGATATTGAAGAATTATTGGCTGCCAGAGGCATTAGCGTTAGTTGTGAAACCATTAATCAATTATTTGTTATTGATCAAAATGGATCACCGAACGAATGCTCTTACCTTCATGCATTAAATCAAACGCATCGTTTATCTGCTCTAGTCCCATGGTATGGGTAATAAAATCATCTAATTTAAAGTCGCCTTGTAAATATCGTTCAACAATTTTGGGTAATTCCGAACGGCCTTTTACTCCGCCAAAAGCAGTCCCACGCCAGACACGACCGGTGACTAGTTGGAAGGGGCGAGTAGAGATTTCCTGACCTGCACCGGCAACGCCAATAATCACTGATTCACCCCATCCTTTATGGCAACATTCGAGAGCCGAGCGCATTACATTAACATTTAAAACGATTCGTCTTATGTTTAACGACCCAGGACTTGGTTTATGCGCCTTTGCCAAAATTCACTTTCTATCCAACGTTGCTCCATACTATAGTAACGTTTCTTGTCTACTAAATAATTATTGTAAATATTACAACTCCATTCGGAGTAGTTGTGGCGTGGCACCTTACCAATTATTGTTTGTACGGCAAGATTGGCGCTTTGAAATCCGGACCAAAGACCTTGTGATGAGAGTGGGTCAAAGGACGCAGCGGCATCGCCAATTGCGATCCATTGTTTACCTTGTACTTGACTTGCCTGGCTACTACGAGCGGGTTCAGTAAAAAATGACAATATATTTTCCACTGAATAGTTTGAGCACTCTTGCTTCAATTTATGCCTTATGAATTGTAAGTTGTCCACTTTGTTTAAAAAGTTACTAGTGTTGTTGCATGTTTGAAAAGCCTCTAAATCAAAGTCACTGAAAAATATGACAAGACGAATATTGTTGGGTGCGCTGGTACTATACCACCAGCCACTCTCTTGTGCTTCTATGAGCGTTCGATGATCCTGTTGTTGAGAATCTGTTTTAAACACAGCGATTCTTGCGGCAAGTTTGTCATGATGTTTAATCGTGATATTTTGTTGTCTTGCCAAAAATCTAGCGACACCGCTGGCATCAATTAAATAATCTGTTGTTAGTGTTGTTTCCTGTTCAGTGAGATTTTGTTGTTGATCATTTTGCAGTTGTAGCTGCCATTTTTCACTATCAAAACGAATGGCTTTAAGTTTTTGATGAACAATTTTGACGTCACTTTCCTTTGCTCGATCTAATAGTTGTTGTTCAAAGTGAGCACGGTCTAAATGCCAACCTAAGCCGTTGGATGAAAAAATAAAGTCAAAATCAACCAGTTGTTGTGAACCAAAGGCACTTTGATTACCGGGGCAATGAACGTGTGGACCTTGTTGGATTAAATCGTAAAGTCCTAATTGTTTCAGCAAGGCGTTGGCGACCGGAGGAAGAGTTTCCCCGGCTTTGTAACCATTTTTATTTTTAGCATTTGTCGGCCTGTTGATGATGGTGACTTGCAAGCCATGTTGGGCTAGTAAGAGCGCTGCGACTGCACCTACTGGACCACCACCGATAATTGCTACGGAACGCAACAATGTTTTAGCTTGAGCTAGAAGCTTCCAGTAACCACAGTTGCTGCAGACTGGTTAACGCTGCTGCAGTGTTTACACTGTTATCACTTTGCACGCTCAGCAACTGCAAATTGATTTTACTGGTTATCTTAAAATGACCAGGGTAACCCGAAGGCGTGTATTGCCATAACTGGCTGTCTTGCTGTGGCACAGCTTGTGTTGTGAGACTGACATCGCTGGTAGAAAAATCAACGGTCAGTACATCGGCTGAGGTTGGATCTTGAATGAAAAAATAACCCGCTGAACTTTTACTTTCCGTTAACTGCCATTGTTGAGTTGCCATCGAGCCATCAGTAGTCTGAGTAATGAGCGCGCCGCTATTATCGGTTAGTGCGGTACCGTTGCTGATTTGCGAGCTGTTAATGCTGACAAGTACTGAAGGGGTGTTCAACGAAGTCGCGCGCTCGGTTTCCTCAAACACTTGTTGGCCCTGATCGAATTCTCCTGCTACAGGTGTTACAAAACCCAAATCCTTCCAGCTATCGACCATCACGTTGTAGCCACCTTCATAACCTGAAATTGAATCAGACTCAGGAGGTATTTCATTGCCACGAAACCATGAGATGTGTGAAAGCACAGGCGTTGCGTCGGTGGTACGTTCTACCACGATGTCAGGTCGTAGTGCAGGCCACCAAGAGATGTTGCACGACCAAAAGTCACCTTGCCAGGGCACTGACATATAACCAGCAATTGATCCTGGTACTGTGTCTTGAACGAACCGGAAAGGTGAATTAAAGAACATCGACTCATGCATAAGATAAGTCAGTTCGATACCAGGATGAAAACCTCCACCAACAGTCGGTTGTAATGCAGCAAAACTTAGTTGGTCTGGGTCTGATAAACCTTGCCATTGAGTATCAGTGGTTAGTCCCGTTTCGAAGTTACCGTTCACCCATTGTTGAAATTTTTCCAATTGATGATCGGTGAGAGGCAACCATTGATTAGGATAGTTGGTGCCATTGGTTTGATTCTCGGCCACTGAACCGCCATTGCCAAAAAGTCGCGGCATAAGGTCGGCACGCTGTTCCTGTGAGCCTGCGGTAATATTGGCGGGCGCTGCTGCAGGTGGTGGAGGGACTTTTACTGGTGTATTGGAGCCTTGTACATATACATCCTGTACCGGTGGCCGAATAAAGTTAAACACAAACGATCTTGCTATCATTTGTGATGAATATTCTGGTTGTGAAAGCGTATATAAATAATCTGCGTTTAAGAAATCGCCTGAGGTGCCCGGGCGATGACCATGAAAAGCGCGTTCATTGGTCCAGGCATAGTCAGTCACAGTTCGTAAGATTGGGTAAATATCGCGATAAAAATTGACTGAAATATTGGTAGCAATTGCTGGGCTGCTCGTCCCTCCAGGAGTGACACCAGAAAAAGCAAATGAGACCCCATCCGTCGACACGGCCAACTTTGAATCTGTTGTCGAGTTTCCAGGGATTGCGTAATAAAGGTTATTATTAAATGCACTCAGCGAAGGTCCTAAAGGTATGAGACTTGAGTTAACAACCGTGAAATCAAAGTCGCTGCCATTGCTGGAGCTGCCAAAATAAAGCGTGTTAGCTGCATCTATATAACCACAGACTAATTTTCCTTTAAACACGGCTAAGGATATAGTACTGGGGGATTGAATTGTAGTGGGTGTGGTAATACTTACAAAGGTAAAATTGCTGGCGGTAGCATCATTCTGAGAACTCGCCAATAAGAACTCCCCTGAGCTTGATGCAACTGAATAATACAAGGATCCGTTAAATGCCGTTAAACTCGGGGCTTGATCTGGGTCTACCGCCGTGGAGTTTGTTAAGGCGGTAAAGGTGAATGAATCCTGACTGTCAGCGACACCAATTTGCAACTGACCTCCACTATTAATCGCGTAGTAGAGTTTATCATTTAACACCGCCAGTGCTGGTCCAGCAGAAGTAGTGGGTGCAGATGAAACTGCTGTAAAACTGTAGTTGCCCGCGGCGGAAACTGCGATATGTGATGCGCCGTTTGTATCAGTCGCCGCAATATAGGTTTCACCTCTATAAACCTCGATCGCCGGTGCTGTTGTGGTGTTAAAGCTGCTCGACAAGGTTGTAAAATTCAAGCTAATGGCATCACCGGTAGTTGAACTGGCTAACACGACTTTATTATTTGCCGCTTGGGCGAAATAAAAGGGGCCTTTGCCTGTATTAGGATCGGCTTCGGGGAAAATATCTAATTGTAGATCGAGTAGAGAAACAACATTGTTTGATGCTGGTACGTAGTGGGGTGGTGCTACTGCCATCCAGCCACGTTGTGAGGCATTATCATTGGTACTGAGGAGTGAGGTGCCATCGATTTTAAGAATGGAGGCATTGATTGAACCACCACAGGTATCATCATACCAACCAGGATTATTAAAATAAGAGTTGCCATTATATTCAGGATTAGGTTCTTCAGATTGAGCAACCACCACTTTTGATATAACAACTTTGGGTGTGGTGCAAGATTCAGAAATACCTTTGCCGCCTACAAAGATTAAGCGACCATCTGCATCCGTATATAAATTACCCAGGCTAACCGTAGCAGAAGTGTATGTGACTGCTACATTGCATGTAGTGCTCTGTGGTGGATCAAATTTCAGTCTATAAGACAACTCACTGGTGCTTGAAATATCAAAAATTTTGCTGCCGTTACCTGTCGAGTCGAGTAACGCTACCGGCCCCTGACTCACACCTGTAATGTTTATTTGGCCTGGGTCAATAATAAGCTTATCTCGCTGCGCGATGGGCAAGCCGGGTTGAATACTTGAGTTACGAAGGTCATTCGGATTAAATGCATATTTACCTTGGAAGGCGTAATTAGCAGCTTTCATATTGGTGACGTGTGTTTGCCAATCAATGGTGACTGTATCGCCATTGACGCTTGTACCATTGGTGATTTCACCGAGACAATTACCATCGGAATCATAACCATATACACGAAATCTTTGGGCTTGTGGTTTAATTGCACCGGTGCTGTCTTTGTAAGTCGTTGTGCCATTAGGGCCAGTGGTGGTTGGGCTGGGAACCACGCCTGGTGTTTCTGGACCAATAAAATATTCATCACTGTTACCGACACGACCTATACCTATACCGGGTGAAACTTTAATTGAAGCGACGTTGGTTAATGTATTCATCATTTTATTCCTTAAAATTAATTGCCGCTCATTTTGAAATTCACTTGAGCAGCAATAAATATTGTTCTGAGTTAGAAAGCGTCCATTTATTGTTTGCTGGTTTTGCTGGCGGTACCGCTGTAATTGATTGCCTGGGCAGTGGTTTGGGTTTCAACAGTATTTGATTTCAACAGTGGCTGATTAATGGCGTCGGGCACACCATCAAAAGGGGCGTTTTGGGTGATAAAACTAAAATCTGAAGCAATAAGTGTTGATTGCGCTGGCGACGGCATGCCTTTTTGAACCAATGGACCAACTTGTGCATTGCCATGACAACCTTTGCAGCCACCGCCAGTGTAGGCAGTGTGGCCTTTACGTAGGTTGGTATTTTGCGGGTTAATTGTTCCAGTAGTGTTGTCTAACGTGCCACTAAAACTGCGTAGAATTTCATTGGTTTCTGTCACGATATTTGCCAGAAAATAATCAGTCCCTTCGGTATTTGATGGGTTGGTCGCAGCGCCTTGTACGCCAATGAGTTTGTAATAAAGCCATACAGAATCTGATTGACCATTCGCCGCTAAAAGTTGTCTTAACTGCAAATGAACTTGAGCCGTGACTGAATTCATTTCATCAGGAATAGGGTGAGCTCTTGAGGTGATGGTTTGTTTACCAGGACTAATAGGTGCTACATCATTGCGATTGTAGTAGAAAAGGCTGCTATCAGGAGTGCCTGAATTTAAATTATCGACTTGCTCAAAAGTCGCAAATACATAAGTAGGATAATTGGTCGTTTTATGGATGATATGCAAACCAACTAAGCCATAAGGCAATGTTGTTGGTGACATGGTTGGACTGGGTGTTGCTGGAATTGTTTCATAACAAAACTTTTTTGCATTGCTTGGATCGGGATTGCGATAACGAATGATGGGGGAGGTTAAATATCGACCACTGTTATATTCATCCATTGTAAGCTGTCGCCAAGTCGCTTTTACCAAAATGGTACCTTCGGAACCGTTGCTGCCACTGACACCCGGGCGGAAACATATAATTGGATTGTTTGGATCGGGAGTCGGACAAGGTGCAATACCACCATCACCATTATTTCGCACTGCCGTGTAAGTATTTTGTTGTGCAGTCGCTCTGATAGTTTGCTTGTAATAGTTATTACTCATAATGTAATCAGACATAACCTGATTGGCTTTCGCTTCATATATAAAACGTCGAGGCTGTTTAGGTAGGCCCATATAAAGCGCTGTACTTGATGCTGGCGCCGCACCTGGTGCATTAGGATCGCCGTCAGTAAACAGAGTACATAAATTAATTTCAGAAGTTTCATCCAGATTATTAAACAAACTAACGCTGCTTAATGTTGACTGGGTATTCACAGCCCACATGCCTGTGGTTGCGTTGTATGCGCCACATTCTGGGATCGAGCCGCCATCAACACCAGGATAATCATACTGGGGAACATTGTTAAAGCTGGAGGGATAATTCGGGTAGTCGCCGCTGCTATTTGCCATTGGGTAAATTTCAACACGATGTTTGTAGGTTTCCCAGACCAATTCTCCATTGTTACCAGGCAAGGCAAAGTCTAAGGCTGTTTGGGTGGTGTCTGGCTTGCCTCGGGTTGGCGTTGTAGTTGTGTAATTGGACGGCCAGTTCAAAGCAATAAACTCTTGCCAGGCAAACGTCGCTAAAGCTGTAAGTTGTGTGCTGTCACTGCTGACAGGGGCTGGTGCATCATGAGGCACTTGATAAGCTGTGCTAGTGAAGAAGCCTGATGGATTGCTGGTGGTAGGAGGTATTGATGTATTATCATCTTTTATTGTGTCTTTGGAGCCACAGGCGTAGATAAATAAACTGGCTAGTACAATCAAAGCAATATGTGTTTTTGAGCAGATTTTTAATATAGAATAGTTTTCCATGTGCATGTTTCCATTTTATAAATTATCTAAATAGTTGGGAGTTCAAATAGCCTTCAGGCGAGGCCAGATAATGCTTGTAGTGCTGCTTTGAATTACGCAAAAAAAAGCGCTATCTTTTAACAAACTGCGCATTGTGTAAAGCGTAGTTTAGAAGCTAATGTCTAGCAAATTTATTTTGAGATAAAAAATGAAATTATGTTCAATATTTCCATCAGCCGAATATTGGAGATGGTCGATGATATGCCCGCTTATTTACTCAAATGGGAGACTTTGCTTGGTCACGTAATTAATGTTGGGTTTGCTCTGTGAATAGGGAAGACCTTGGGAGCAAGAGACTGAGACTGTAACTGTAACTAAAAAGGAAGCCGATAAGCGTGTTATACATATAACTACTAGATGTTTTTGTTTTTTCGCTTTTCAATTAAATCCATTAGGATGGCTGCTTGTTTAAAACACTCAGCTTGTTCTTTGTCACTCAATGTATCACAACCTCCTTTCGATTCCTTAGACTTGCCTGTAATTTTATCTATCAATTTACTATCAATATCGGCTCCAACTTCAGCTAAAGATGGATTTTCATGAGTTCCTTTTATGCCATTATAGTCGAGAATTAATCCAATTACCGTGCATGCGTTTAGTAAGATTGCAAGTAAACAGACTAGGATTATTTTACTCATTATTAGCTCCATTGATAACCAGGTATAACAGTGATTCTATTCAGTAAAAACTCAAAGCCAGCTAGTTAAATATCCTCCAAACGAAACAAGTAATATTAACTTAATCAAAATGAACAATAGATGAATGACCTAACGGAAACACTAATCTACCCTATCTAAGTTTAATTTGGAGGAGATGTTCATTTAGGAAAATAATGACTTTTTTCGATTTTTTGGGGTTTAAAAAAGGAAGCTTTACTATATAGAAGTACGGGGCTATTTATTATGAATCAACGGGGCAGATGTACTTGATTCGGGAAACTAGAATTATTAAGTTTAAAATTCAAGTGATCGAAGTCTTTGATTTACAGTAATAATCAAAAATAAATCTCAAAGGGAGATTTGTTTAATGCTTGGAATAGGAGTATAAAAGAAATAACTATGA
>CAZOBX010000256.1:0-8209 GCA_964578045.1 uncultured Kangiella sp.
CTTATGATGCCAATGGTAATCAATTGACCAGCACCGGTAGTGATAGCGGTGATAATAAAACCTTGGTTTACAACGCCTTTAACAAACCGGTTTCCATTGCTAAGGGAGACATTGCCAGCTTGTTTAGTTATGGTTCCAGTCAAATGCGTTACAAGCAAGTGAAAACGGGGGCACCAGGTGGCACTGAAACCACCCTTTACATCGATAAAGCGTATGAGGAAATTACCCAAAATGGCGTGACTAAAAAACGGCTGTACTTGGGCGATGCGATCATTACTGAAACGGTGGGTGGCAGTGATGACGGGTATAAAATTGGCTTTGTTCATCGAGATAGATTGAATTCGGTGGTGACGATTACCGATGAAAATGGTAATGTCGTGGACAATAAAAGTTTTGACCCCTTTGGTAAGGCGAGAAAGGGCACCCTGGAAAGAGTGGATCCCAATGATCCGGCGACTTTAAGTGTTATAAGAGAACTCGAGGGGTACCAAGCACATACGAATAGAGGGTTTACGGATCATGAGCATTTGGATGATGCGGAATTGATCCACATGAATGGCCGGGTGTATGATTATAACCTTGGCAGATTTTTATCAGTAGACCCTTTCATACAATCTCCTGGTAATAGCCAGTCGATGAATCCTTATTCGTATATTATGAATAATCCGTTGGCGGGAACTGATCCGAGTGGGTATTCAAGTGAAGCGGATCTTCCAGAAGAAGGGACAATGACTGGCAGTCGTATCAAAGGAGTTGATACGGGAGCTTCAAATGCGTCATTTGGTGCAAAACATGATGCAAAAGTAAAAGCGGCAACACACAGTGGTGCCGTAATGGCTCGGAAAGCGGGCGCAAAATTAAAACAGGCTGCGGGCCAAGTTTTGGGAGTTAGCCCTGAAGATATACAAATCGTAGGAGCTGTACACGACAAAGGTGGTGAAGCAACTGGTTTGGCTGTCACTGTCGGAGGGGCAAGCCCCAGTCAGACAAATAGTGTTGCCGGTACTCCAACTGCAACTGGTGATTCGGTAGTCGGCAAAGTAGTTGATGGTGCCAAGGATTTAGCCAAAATTGCTGCTGGAAAAGGTGGTCCTGTTGGTTTACTTATTGCGCTTGGAATCAAATCCCATTCTGCAGGAGAAAACTCGGATAGACCACCAAGTTCTTTAAGTGGAGGTACTGGAGATCCATGTTCTTCAATCGTAGATTGTAGTAATGGTCGGATGGACCCAGTTGAGTTTAAAAATAGGAAGCCTGAAGATGGTTGGAAAACAATTCGGAGAAATGAGTTAGTCAACAAAGAGGGTACTTATTATGTTAGACACGGCGATACGTTAACGAGAGCCAAAGGCAATTATGACTTTGTTACTATAAATGGGCGCACTTGGGTTGGTAGGCCTCATGCCGGTCATGCAAATCTTGCACGAGGTAAACCTGTAGATTATGCAGGACAACTTCACTTTGGTAGAGGTAGTAGTACAAGAGGTGGGCTAAGATCGTGGAATAATCAATCTGGGCATTATAGGCCGAGTTCACACTATGCAGGGCAGGCAGGATTTGATATGACGAAGTTTACCGAGAAGATATTATTTTAGGTTTATGTAGATTATTATGAATGATTGGATCGAGTTTATAAATGAAAAATATAATGAATTTTTTAGTTTGGTAGAGCTTGAAGATAAAAATAGTTCACACAATGAAATGAAAAAAATTATTGGAAAAGTTTGTTCTAACTTTCCCAAAATGAATGATTTTAAGAATTTGGGCTGGTTCGTAGAAGCATTGAATGATGATAAACAAAAATGGTTCGTAGCTGAAATTTTTAAAAAAAGATTAAATGTACCAAGGTTGCTGCTAGAGCCATTTATTAAAGCAGCGGTTAATGAGACGAACCCTAGTAAAAATAGGTTTTTCATTGAACCATGCATTAAATCATTTGGTGATTTAGAGGTTGCAAGACTTTTGAAAAAATATTCGGTAGAAGGAAATAAAAAAGAGAGAGGTGGAGCAGAAGAGGCTTTTTATTGGGTTGGTAAATTCTGATCGCCCGCAGAGTGGGCCGGTTTTTAGCCAAATATCTGGATTTCTTGGTGTCAGGTCTTTCATCGTGCATAGGTGAAGTTTTTTGATTGTTGATTGATTAATAGTAGAGAAAGATCTTCCCCATAGCCCGATCAGAAATGTTCGGGCTTTGTTGTTTTTAGAGGCTTATTTTTTTAATTTAGTCTGCGGTTAATACCAGGCACCCCTCCATCACCCTGACTTTGACGGATGTATTAATTTCAAAACCCGCTTTAATTAGCCAGTGACCTTTAAGATGAATTTCACCAATGGGTGAGCGTTGATCCGGGTTCTGATTTAACTGGTAAGCATGAAAAGTCTCACGGACTTTTAATTGCCGTTGCTCAATTTTAGTTTTTGTCTGGCGCGTTGTTGGCGTATGATTGCGCTTAGTCATAATAACCTCTTTGTCAGGTTGTTGTGATTAGCTGAGTCTTGGTGTTGAAGCACCTTGGCTCAGCGCCTTATTTTTTAGTTGTTAAGCGGAGCGTTGTTGTTGGATCATGGCTTCGAGCATTTCTGAAATAAACTTCTGTTTGGTTCTGGGCATTAACGTGATCTGCTCGATCTGTCGTTGTAGTGTCGAAACGGGTCCTCGTTTGCTCCGTGCTTTTTTATCGTCATTTCCTAATAACTCATCAATCGAAATCCCAAAGGTCTTTGCCAAAATTGGCAACGTGGATGCGGGGACTCGTCTGCGACCAACCTCATAAGAATTCACCGTTTGCTGTGATGCATTGATGATCTCAGCCATTTGGATTTGTGTGATATTTTGGGTTTTACGAAACTGAGCAATTCGAGTGCCTAGCTGCTCAAAGAAAACTCTTTCATCTGGCGAGATCGCCATATTCGATATCTCATGCAGTGGTTGATTCTGCATATCATAACCCTCCTTTTTCATAACGAAGTTGACAATACGTCAAAACGAAGTATTATGCAAGCGAGTTATTTTGTTGTTTTAGGTATTGACACGATTTTAGGGGAATGGCAGAAATGGCACGAATTAACGATGAAGTGATCGAACGACTGAAAAGTGAAGTCTCACTGGTTCGATTAATGGAGTCCCATGGCTTTGAACTCAAAAAGCATGGCAAAGATTATGTGTGCCGTTGTCCGTTCCATGATGATAAAACGCCGTCTTTAGTCGTTACGCCCTCCAAGAATCTCTGGAATTGTTTAGGCGCTTGCGGGGTTGGTGGTAGCGTGATTGATTGGGTGATGAAGCGAGAGGGAATATCCTTTAAACGTGCGGTAGAAATCCTGCAACATGATTTAGGGTTGATTAGCGAGAGCCATAAACCGGTCAAGTACGCGAGCACGAAACAATTACCTTCTTCTTTAGTCGCTGAAAAAGATGAGCAGCAGGCGCTAAAGCGCGTGATTGATTTTTACCATGAAACCCTCAAGCAATGTTCTGATGCGACTGATTATCTTGAATCACGCGGACTCAATCATCCTGAACTCATCAATACCTTCAAACTCGGTTTTGCCAATCGAACCTTAAGCTATCGGTTGCCAGAGAAGAATCGAAAAGTGGGTTCTGAAATCCGTGGTCTGTTGCAAAGTGTCGGTATCCTTCGTAAAAGTGGCCATGAGCATTTTAATGGTTCGATTGTGATTCCTGTCTTGGATGAAAATAATCAAATCAAAGAAGTCTATGGCCGTAAGGTTTTAGGTAACCGACTTAGGAAAGGAACCGCTCAACATCTTTACTTACCTGGTGAACATGAGGGCGTTTGGAATATTCAAGGTATCGCCGCTACCGGTGCGCGCCTCCCTGGCGCACCGGCATACCGTCCATCCATGGACATAAATGAAGAAATTATTTTATGTGAATCATTGATTGATGCCATGACCTTCTGGGTGAATGGGTTTAAGAATGTGACGAGCAGTTATGGCACCAATGGATTTACTGAGGAAATCTTAAACGCTTTAATCAACCATGAAATCAAACGAGTGCTGATTGCTTATGATCGTGACGAGGCGGGAAATGTTGCGGCTGAAAAGTTAGCCGAACAACTGAGCCAATATGAGATTGATTGTTACCGTGTGTTGTTCCCTAAAAATATGGATGCCAATGAATATGCCTTACAAATGAGTCCGGCCAGTAAAGCATTAGGACTGGTGATCCGCAAAGCAGAACCCATGTTAAAAGCTAAAGTGCGAAAGCCAGCGAAAGAAAAAACCGTTAATCAGAAGGAAGAGGAAAAGACTTCTTCCTTAGTTGCGTCTTTTACGACTCCTGCGACTCCCGCGCCCGCTGCATTAGCACATCCTTGTGCGTCACCGGAACCAACCTCCCAAGCCCAACCCAAAGCCCCGATTGAAATCGATGCACAAATCAACGAACGTGAGATCAAAATGATGTTTGGTGACAGGCATTATCGTGTCAGAGGCTTAAGCAAAAACCTGACTTATGATCAACTCAAAGTGAATGTGATGGTTAACCAGGGTGACTTGCTGCACGTTGATACCTTGGAGCTGTACAACGCGAAACAACGACAAACGTTTATTAAGATAGCCGCCAGTGAATTAACCCTCGATCCCAATATCATTAAAAAAGATCTCGGAAAAGTATTACTAAAACTCGAAGCCTTACAAGATGATCAGATTGAGAAAAATAACGAGCCAAAGGAAAAGGTGATTGAATTAGGCGAGCAAGAAAAGTCCGAAGCCTTAGCATTACTCAAGGATAAAAATCTATTGCAACGGATCTTAAATGACTTTAATGAATGTGGTGTTGTTGGAGAGGAAACGAATAAGCTGGTGGGCTATTTAGCCAGTGTCAGCCGCAAATTAAATAAACCATTAGCTATTATGGTTCAGTCATCGAGTGCCGCCGGTAAAAGTAGTTTAATGGATGCGGTACTCAACTTTATGCCTGAAGAAGAACGGGTGCAATACTCAGCCATGACCGGACAAAGTTTATTCTACATGGGTGAAACCAACCTTAAAAATAAGATCTTAGCGATATCAGAAGAAGAGGGAGTGAACCAAGCCAGTTACGCACTAAAGCTATTACAAAGTGAAGGTGAGATCACCATCGCCTCAACCGGAAAGAATGCAGTCACCGGCAATATGGAAACCCAAACTTACCATGTGGAAGGTCCGGTGATGCTATTCCTGACCACCACCGCGATTGATATTGATGAAGAGTTATTAAACCGCTGTTTAATTTTAACCGTGAATGAATCGGTGGAGCAGACGGCGGCCATCCATCAGTTGCAGCGGTTTGGTGAAACCTTCGAAGGTTTGTTAGCCAACGATGAAAAATCGAAATTATTTAATCTCCATCGCAATGCTCAACGATTATTAAAGTCGGTGAAGATCGTTAATCCCTACGCTGAGCAATTGACCTATGTGAGTAATAAAACCCGAACCCGGAGAGACAATCAAAAATATCTGTCCTTGATCCGAAGCATTACTTTATTGCATCAATACCAACGAGAAACCAAAACTCGCCAAGGGATCGATTATATTGAAGTCACCCTCGATGATATCAAAGTGGCGAACGAACTCGCCCATGAAGTCCTGGGAAGAACCTTCGACGAGTTGCCACCGCAAACCAGGGAACTGCTCAAACTGATCTACAAAATAGTACAAGTCGAATGTAAAAATCAAGGTGTTGAGCAAAGTGATTATCGTTTTAGCCGCAAACAAATTCGAGAGTCCACCGGTTGGGGAAATACCCAATTGAAAGTCCATTGTGGCCGATTAGAAGATATGGAATATCTACTCAGCTCTGGCGGCGGAAGAGGCAAAGTGATCACCTATCAATTGAGTTACCAAGGCGAAGGGGAGCAACGAAATCAATTTATGATGGGACTGATTGATTGGGAAAAGTTGACCTATGATGACAAGAAGCCGGGGGTAAATGATAAGAAGTCGCCCCTAAGTCGGCCCCAAGTCGGTGGGGTGTCGGCCTTAAGTCGGAGCGATAAAAAGCCCGTTAAAGTCAATGGTCGTAAGGCTTCCAAGGTGATTGAGTTAGAGACTCGTCAAAACGAGCCACCGACCACCCAAAAAACGGAAGCATCGTACTTGAATATCCCTTCGTTCCTGGAAAATTAAGATGCCAAAGAAAGGCACCACACTGCCCAAGAAATCCTATGGTGATATTAACGATCCAAACGGCTTTGCAGCATTCCGAGAAAGATACCTGGAATGGATGGGGGTGAGAAATTACTCAGCCAAAAGTGCGGAGTCGCGAGAGCTCTACATCAATTATTTTATCAAATGGTGTGAGGAAAGAGGCTTGACTCAACCTTGCGAAATCACCAAACAAATCATCGAACGATACCAACGCTATCTTTACCACTACCGAAAAGAAAACGGTGAGCCGTTATCCTTCCAATCACAGTATTCGAGATTAGGCGCATTGCGGGCTTACTTCAAATATTTAAGTAAACAAAATTATATCCTCTACAATCCCGCCGCAGATATCGAATTACCCAAGCTCGAAAAACGATTACCCAAACACGTTCTGACGATTGAGGAAATGGATATCATTCTTGATGTGCCCAATCTCAATAGTGCCACCGGCATTCGTGATAGAGCCATTATCGAAGTGTTTTATTCCACCGGTATCCGAAGAATGGAACTCATCAATTTACGCTTGTATGACCTCGATAGAGAGCGAGGCACGCTCATGGTCAGGCTCGGCAAAGGCAAGAAGGATAGAATGGTGCCCATCGGCCAGAGAGCCATCGACTGGTGTGATAAATACCTGGTGGAAACCAGACCGCAGCTTTACACCGGTGCTGACAGTGAGACCTTATTCCTGACTCACTTAGGCGAATCATTTACTCCTGCCAGAATGAGCCAATTAGCGCGAACCATTATCAACAAAGCTGATATCGGTAAAACCGGCAGTTGCCATCTGTTCCGGCATACGATGGCCACGGTGATGCTAGAAAACGGTGCGGATATCCGCTACATTCAGGAAATGCTCGGTCATGCCAAGATTGATACGACTCAGATTTACACTCAAGTCTCAATCCGGCGACTCAAGGAAGTGCATGATTTAACGCATCCAGCGAAAACAAGAGCTGCCCTTGAAGATGAAGAATGACTAATGCAATACAATGTATTACAATTAAGTCTGTTCAAATCAGAGGAGTAGAAATCATGCCAATGACCAGTGTACGAATGCCCGAACAACTCATGGATAAGCTTGAAACTATCGCCGAAAAGCTGGATCGCTCCAAAAGTTGGATCATCAAAGATGCGGTCAGCCAATATGTTGAACGAATGGATCGAAAAGAAAAAATGCTAGCTGAAACAAGGCAGGCTTTATCTGAAATTGAATCAGGCAAAGTGGTTGATGGTGATGAGGTGATGGCCTGGATTGAGAGCTGGGGCAGCGAGAATGAAAAGAGTGCCCCTCAAATATGAAACTAAAATTTACCGCAACAGCCCTCAAAGATCTCCATCGATTAAAAGAATTTATTGCTAAAAAGAATCCGATTGCCGCGACCCAATACATTGATCGATTACTGAAAACCATTCGTCAATTACTCTCTCAACCCAAATTAGGAAAGGCGCTAGAAGAAGAACCGCTGGCGAGACAATTAGTCACTGGTGATTACATCGTTCGATATGCGATAAGAGGCGAGACGATTTACGTTTTAAAGATCTGGCACGGTAAAGAAGATTGGTGATCATCGACCCAAGAATGTCACCGGTAAAAACACGCCCGTGACGAGTCGCGATTAACATCCGTCAACCTTGAATATCAAATCCAGATCGCAATCCCACCACCGCTTATTACGTTTGCAAAAGACGCAAACCAAATAACCGGCTACATCGGGGAAACTCGATACAATACTAGCGTCCCGTGTGTCACAGTGCTTGCAAAAAAGACGCAAACCCAGCGCCAAACTACCATCGAGATTAGACAAGAAGCATCGCTCTCGCTGACAGGCTGTTTAAAATCAAAAGACTGTCGCTGTCGCTCTAGGCCGGAGTGTGTTGGGAGATCGAGTTTCATTCAGTGTGTCCCGAGTGTGCTGAACACTCAGACAGGCCAATAATGCTGGTGTTTCTGGTTAAAACTTTATTGTCATTTTAGTTGCAAAAAAGCGCAACTAAATCGCCAATAAACTTTTACCGTGAAACACGCTCCACCTCTCCCGCTCCTCCCCCGCCC
>CAZOBX010000257.1:0-4511 GCA_964578045.1 uncultured Kangiella sp.
TCCATGCCTCAAATATGGTAGCTTATAGCCTTGCTGGAATCTGCATTTTGAGGTATCACGGGTATATAGATGCCAGTCATTCTTGAAAACCTGGATGCTGATTTTCTATCCGTTTTGGATCACCGCAAGCTGTTCCTTCAGTGACAAAATATGTTCCTCCCAATATCGGTCGGTATTAAACCACGGGAAGTTATGTTTGAAGCTTGGATCTTGCCAGCGCCTGGCGAGCCACGCACTGTAATGGATCATACGAATGGTTCTTAATGGTTCAACGATCTTAAATTGACGATCATCAAATTCCATAAAATCTTCGTATCCTTGCAGAAGTTTGTTCCACATTTCTCGATTACTGGCATCATTAATTAACATCCAAAGATCTTGAATAGCTGGCCCCATTCGCGCGTCATCAAAATCGACAAAATGAGGTCCGTCATCAGTCCACAAGACGTTGCTGGGATGGCAATCGCCATGCAGTCTAATCCGATCATATTGGCCTAGAGTGGCAAACCTTTGTTGGCTGATATCTATTAATTGTTCAGTGATCGCACGATAAGCCGGTAATATATGGGAAGGGATAAATTCCTCTTCGAGTAAAAATTTGACACTTTGCTCGGCAAAAGCATTAATGCTGATTTGTGGTCTGTGTTTAAATGGTTGGCTTTCACCAATGGCATGGATGCGACCAATAAAACGGCCAATCCAGGTAAGCACCTTGGGGTCTTCCAACTCAGGTGCTCGCCCGCCACGACAATCAAACAATGAAAACCGAAAGCCGTTAAATTTGAATAACGATTGGCCACCAAATTTAAGAGGTGGAATAACCGGGATTTCGCTGTCGGCTAACTGTAAACTAAAATCATGTTCTTCCAGAATTTGTTCATCACTCCATCGCTGAGGACGATAAAATTTGACCACAAACTTATTATCATCATAATCTCGGAACTGATAGACGCGATTTTCATAGCTGTTTAGGGCAAGTAATGCTGCTTCTGGTTGTAATCCGATTGATTCTATCGCATCCAATACCTGATCGGGCGTTAATTGAAAAAATGATTGCGAGGAATTTTCGCTCATATTAAAAACCTAAAATCATTGACATTGAAAAGCATGAAATTGAAAGTCGAAGTTTTTGTGTCATTCGAAGTTCCATCATATTATTTAGTGAAGCCCGAAGCCCGGTCATTATACCTTAATATTGGCCCAGTCTCTCTTGCGCCACAATGCCGCAAACCAAAAAACCTGAGCCAATCGATATAAGCCCTGGGTCAGCCAAATCGCGGTTAGCCCCATTCCAAGATAGGGTCCAATAAACCAGGCAAGTGGAAGGAAGAAAAACCACTGACATACAATACTGACGATCATGGTTATTTTGGTTGCCCCAGCACCCTGTAAAGACGACATTAAAACCAGGTTGTAAGCATCAATAACGATCGCGATCGCGACCAGTTGTAGTGGCAGTCTTGCTAGCTTTATAGTATCTTCATTTTCAAAAAAGATGCTTAAAATCAAATCAGGTATAAAAAGCATCGGCATGCTGATGGTCAAGATAGACAGGGCTGCAATTTTTGAAGTATCCCATGCCCATTGATAAGCATCGTCAATTTCTTTTCTTCCTATCGCTTGTCCAACCAAGGTCGCTGCGCTCATACCAAATCCGATCGATGGCAAAATGGCTACCAGTGTCAGGGTAGTCAGAATATTGGCTGCCGCTAGTTCGGCGGTACCGATTTTTCCAACGATCCAAAATAAGAAAGTAAAACCCAGTGCAAAAAATAGTTGTTGCATTGAGGCAGGCAGAGAAATTTTAACCAGTTGTTTAACGGTTTCCATTTTCGGTAAGTGAGCGCCAAAGCCATATTGCTTAGTATGTTTCATGGTGAGCCAAAAATACATTAAGGTGCCACCAAACATCGAAATCGTGGTGCCTAATCCAGCACCTCGGGTACCTAATTCAGGAAACCCCCAATTGCCAAATATCAGCACGTAATTCAAAAATATATTAAGAATGTGCATGGTCACAATAGTCTTAAAATAAAACTTGGTCATCTTGATGGCACTTAAATAACCCCGGAAGCTGAAGTTCATGCCAATAGCCATGATACCAATAAGTCGTGCGTCCAAATATTGAGTGGCTTGAGAAACGACTTTAGGATCGCTATTTAGGACACTGAGTATTTCAGTGCTGTATTGGATAAGCAGATAGGATGTTGGAATGGCTGCCAGGAAAATAAGCAGCAAAGCGCCATTCAAAGGATTTGCAGCTATCGAAGATTTACCCTCACCAATACGTCGGGCAACGGTCGCTTGCACGCCAGATGAAAAGCCCATAAAAACGGCGGCTGCGACAAAATTAACGAAACTCGCTAAACCGACTGCAGCCAGTTCAGCTTCGCCCAGTTGACTAACCATGCCCGCGTCAACCAGGTTAAGAATATTCTGAGACATCATGCCGCCAATAATAGGCAACGCAATTTGGAATATTTGGGACGAGCGATCGCGTGAGACCAAAGAAGGATTCCTTAAAGTTGAGTAAAGCACATTAAGTCTACCCAGCCCTGTTACCCGGCTCTTTAACGGAAATAAAGACTCCCGTGGCTAAATACAGGAATAAGGAGTAGTTAAGTTTTATTATGCACTTTTAGTTGGACGAGATTATAACATCTTATTAGAAGAGTATTTACTCTGAGTGTTACAAATCGTAAGCCCTTGCAAGGCACCACACATCAATTTGAATCGCGCCTGCTAATCTCGCTTGTTTTGCCAATTCAGCAACGGTGGTGCCAGTGGTGACAACATCATCGATGATCGCGATATGATTGGGCAATTGAGTATCAATACTAAAAGCGTTTTTTACATTGCTTTTTCTCTCCACGGAATCCAATCCCGATTGTGCTTTGGTATGTTTAATCCGCTTTATGTTGTTACTGATCACTTTAAGGTTTAACGCCCGTGCCACTTGTTTGGCGATAAGTTGTGATTGGTTGTATCCTCGCTCAATTTGCTTTTCAGGATGCAAGGGGACTGGCACGAGTGCATCTGGCAGTGTTTTGTTTTGATAGTGTTGGATTATTTTGTGCATCAGATAATCACACAATAACGGCAATAATTGAAATTGCGCCGAATACTTGAGTTGAGTAATAAACTCGCTAACCGGTGCTTCGTAATGGAACCCACTGAGGGTTCTGTCGAAGGGCGGGCTTTGTTTTAGGCATTCTCCGCAGGGTATGCTCTCCGCTAGTAATGGCCTTATTTGATTATTTTCTTTGAATTGGTTAAATGTGGTATTTGTTAACGGCAGGCCACAACTTATACAGGTATTACTTGAGCGAGGTAAAAGTTGATGACAGCAATGACAGATGATTGGCGAATTGATTAATGAGTTGTGTGGTTCACTTTGTTCTGGCGTTACTGGACAGCCACAAAGGTAACAATCGCTTGATAGCCTTAGTAATTCAAATAAATTCACCGGTTAAATCCTTTTTTGATGCCTGCCAATAATAACTCCGTTTAGGCTAAAATGATCCTGGTGGTTATAAAACGTCCAGTTGTTAACATTTCGTCTTCATTGACTTGACAGAAAAACTATTTCACCTAATATCGCGCTCTGGATAATCAATAATCCCTTTAACGCCTGAGTGAAACAATGGATCTAAATAATACGAGTCAAACAGATAGCTTACAAGCGGCAACTGATACTATTGTAAGTAATCAGCTACTTGTTAAGAATGATTGGTTGCGCTCAGAGATAAAAGCCCTCTACGATATGCCGATGAATGACCTGCTATTTAAGGCACAAACCGTGCATCGGCAATTTTTTGATCCGAATCAGATCCAGACTTCCACCTTGATGAGTATAAAAACTGGCGCATGCCCAGAAGATTGCGCCTATTGCCCTCAAAGCGGCCACTACAATACTGGCCTGTCAAAGGAGCAGCTGGTGGCATTAGATGAAGTTGTGAAAAACGCCAAAAAGGCCAAACTAGCAGGGGCGACTCGATTCTGTATGGGGGCTGCATGGCGATCGCCAAGGGGTAAAGATTTTCCGGTGGTGTTGGAAATGGTTAAAGAAGTCAAGCAACTGGGGATGGAAACCTGCGTGACATTAGGCATGATCAGCCATGAACAAGCTCACCAGTTAAAAGATGCCGGGTTGGATTATTACAATCACAATCTGGATACTTCGGAAGAATACTACGACCAGATTATTACTACCCGTACTTTCAAAGACCGGCTCGATACCTTAGGTCACGTCAGGGACGCCGGCATGAAGGTTTGTGCTGGAGGTATACTGGGCATGGGAGAATCGCTCGATGATCGGCTTGGATTAATGCAAGCGCTGGCCAATCTCCCGGAACACCCTCAAAGTGTGCCAATTAATCAGTTGATTGCGGTTAAAGGAACGCCTTTGCAAGATGCCAAACCACTAGATAGTTTTGAGTTTATTCGAATGATTGCAGTCGCCAGGATTATCATGCCAAAATCTTATGTTCGATTGTCGGCAGGTAGAGAAA
>CAZOBX010000257.1:4521-7268 GCA_964578045.1 uncultured Kangiella sp.
ATGCAGGCAATGTGTTTTTTTGCGGGAGCCAATTCAATTTTTTACGGTGAAAAACTACTAACGACTGGCAATCCTGATACAGAACAGGATATGGATTTATTTGCCCGTCTGGGAATCACCCCAGAAGGCGGGGAAAAAAACCAGGATGGAAATGATAAAAACAGCAAAGACCAACCGCAAAAGATAAAAAAGAAGCTGTATCACAATGCCGCTGTGAATTTATAATTACCCTGGCAATACCTTTATAAATTTATCGGAACCTAAAAAGTTACACGACATGCCTGATCTTGATTCTATTCTGTCAATCAAACTAACCGAAAGAGAGCAAAAATCTCTTTTGAGACAGCGTGTGTCATTGCAATCTGGCCAAGCTAATAAGGTCACCATTGAAGGACGAGAATTCCTCAATTTTTCTTCAAATGATTATTTGGGATTAGCGAATAATCCCGATACAATTTTCGCAGTTAAAAAACAATTAGACGATAGCGGTTTTGGCAGCGGGGCGTCTCACTTAGTAACCGGGCACCATCAAATCCATGAAAAACTGGAAGTCGCAGTTGCTGAATTTTTGCAAAGAGATGCAGCCATGACTTTTTCAACGGGTTATATGGCCAATTTATCGATATTGCAAAGCCTGGCGAAAAAGGGTGATTTGATCATTGCTGATAAACTCAACCATGCTTCTTTGATTGATGGGGTCAAATTATCCGAGGCACGATCCACCCGATATCCCCATTGCGATTTGTCGATTTTGGAAGCAAGGCTTAAAAAAACGGCATCAAATAAATGGGTAGTAACAGACAGTGTTTTTAGTATGGACGGGGATATCGCGCCTTTGGATAAAATAGCGGGTTTATGCAAGAAATATCAAGCTAACTTGATTGTTGATGATGCCCATGGTTTTGGTGTTTTAGGCGAAGAGGGGAGAGGTTGTATTGAACATTTTTCCCTTTGTCAATCCGAATTGCCGGTATTGATGGGAACCTTTGGAAAAGCCTTAGGAGGATTCGGTGCGTTTGTCAGTGGTAGTAACCCGTTAATTTCCTACTTAATCCAATTCGCTCGCCCCTATATTTATACCACAGCTCTTCCCGCCGCAGTCGCAGCAGCCAACTATTTTAACCTCGATTTAATAAGTAACAATCCGCAACTAAGAAAAACATTGGTCAAGAATATCGAATATTTTAAACGAAAATGTGCAAACAATAAGATTCGTTTATTGCCATCACAAACCGCCATTCAACCACTGCTCGTGGGCGATTCGAAAAAGCTCATGGCGCTTGATCAAAAACTAAAGCAAAAAGGCATTTTAGTGGGCGCGATCAGACCCCCGACTGTGCCGGTTAACGGTGATCGACTACGAATTACTTTAAGTGCATCTCACAGTTTTGAACAGATCGAGCTATTAGTGGAGCAACTATCTTGAATGGAAAACTCAAAACTAACGCTCTAGGACAAAAGCCCCACGTGCAACTCAGCGGCAAGGGGCCTAATTTGGTGCTACTACACGGTTGGGGATTACATGGTGGGATTTGGCAAACAATTCTACCGCAGTTAGAGCAATCTTTTACCGTTTATAATGTGGATCTTCCTGGATTTGGAAAGAGTAAATTCCAGGATAATGATTGCAAAACGCCATACGATATCCATTATTTATTAGAGGCCGTAGGCCAGGTCTTACCACAAAAATGTTATTTAATGGGCTGGTCATTGGGCGGACTAGTCGCGACTGCCCTGGCGGCTCGATACGAAGATAAAATAGAAAAATTAATTACGGTTGCTTCGAGTCCTTGTTTTGTGGCCAATGAGAACTGGCCTTTTGGGATGAATAAACAAGTCTTAGAATCTTTTATTGGTTTGCTATCCGAGGACTTTAAAGCCACCTTGAATCGGTTTTTGATGATTCAAACGATGGGCAGTGCAACCCAAAAACAGGATGTTGCTCAATTAAAAGAAACGGTCTATAAATATGGATTACCATCTAAAAAAGCCTTGAGTGGTGGACTACAGATATTGCATGATGTTGATTTACGGGAAACAATGAATAAATTGACAATGCCATTGTTGAGAATCTACGGAAAATTAGATACATTAGTGCCGGTTAAATCGGCCAATTTGGTGTCGGGATATGTGTCCGATAGCCAATCGGTTATTTTCAAAAAATCAGGGCATGCCCCATTTTTATCGGAAAGCGAAGAATTTATTAAGCAAGTGGTCGGGTTTATACAGAACTGATTAATATCGAGTCAGAGTTTATGCACTTATGACTAGAATTCAGGGGGTTTCATTCTTCATCCACAAGCTACTAAGCAAACATAGAGTTTATCGTCAATAATGAAGTTACAAAAACAAACCATCGCAGATTCCTTTAGTAAAGCTGCACCAAACTATGAAGCCTCTGCATTCTTGCAAAAGGAAGTCGCCAGTCGACTGCTCGAACGATTGGCAATCATGAATGTTTCACCTAAAAGAATTCTCGATGCTGGTTGCGGTACAGGTTTTTGTACCCGAATACTGGACAAAAAGTTTTCTAAAGCTAAAACGATTGGCATTGATATTGCGCCCGGCATGGTCGAGTATGCTAAGCAACAAAAAGGTTTCTTCAATAAGATCAATTATCAAGTGGCGGATATAGAACAACTCCCTTTTGCCGATAATACCTTTGACTTGGTATTTTCCAATTTGACCATTCAATGGTTAGTTGACCCAAAACAGGTCTTTCTAGAATTAAACCGAGTGCTCAAACC
>CAZOBX010000257.1:7278-8175 GCA_964578045.1 uncultured Kangiella sp.
GTCTGGGACCTGATACATTGATGGAGTTAAAACAAAGCTGGCAACAAGTCGATCAAAATAATCATGTGAATGATTTTTTAGATATGCATATTGTTGGTGACAAGGTACATAATGCACATTTCGATAATACTGTGATAGATAGAGATGTGATTACGCTGACCTACCAAACTATGCTGGGTTTAATGAAAGATCTCAAAGCGATTGGTGCTCATAATATGGATGTAAAGCGACAAAAAGGATTATTGGGTAAATCAAAATTTGAAAAGCTGAAAAAGGCCTATGAAGATTTTCGTTGGCAAGACGGACAATTACCTGCGACTTATGAAGTGATATACGGCCACGCCTGGAAAAAGCAGGGTCAACCTAAAGGGGATTATCATACTTATCAGGTTAACGTAGAAAATCAAGATAACAAGGCGGCTCCATGAGGCAGAAAAAGCGGTTTTTTATTGCGGGCACTGACACCGATGTCGGCAAGACAATGGTAACTTGCTGTTTTATCGAAAAGCTACAAAAAGCCAAATACACTGTTACCCCAATAAAGCCAATTGCTGCGGGTTGCGATTGGTCTGATGGTCAATTAAAAAATCTGGATGCACTGGCATTACAAAAATCGATGGATAAAGAAATATCCTACAATTCGATCAATCCGGTCGCACTAAAATCCCCGATTGCGCCTCATATAGCTGCCTCACAGGAAAACCTGAATTTGTCAGTTAGCTCTTTGCAAGAGCAATGTGATTTACCTCAACAGCAAAGCGATTTTGTATTGGTTGAAGGGGCCGGAGGATGGTTGGTGCCGCTTAATGAAACGGAAACCTTGGCAGATTTTGTTGCGGCGGAATCTTTAGAGGTCCTTTTGGTGGTCGGCTTAAAACTAGGGTGCATTAATCATAC
>CAZOBX010000258.1:0-8134 GCA_964578045.1 uncultured Kangiella sp.
ATTCTATCGACATGAGCTAATCTTTCTCTCAGCAGACGAGCTTCATCTTCCACTTTAGTCAACTCTGCCTGGGCTTTATTGTATTCGCTCAGATCACGGATTATACCAGTAAATAGGCGTCGCTTCTGAAACCGAGTTTCACTGATGGCAAGGTCAATCGGAAAGTGGCGACCATCGGCAGTCATTGCCATAACTTCACGACCGATGCCGATAATTTTCTTTTTCCCTGTCGCTTTATAATTGGCAATATATCCATCGTGAGCCCTGGCATAACCACCTGGCATTAATAAACGGATATTTTTGCCAATGACTTGTGAAGCTTTATACCCAAACATTTTTTCCGCTGTGGCATTAAAGGATTCTATTAAGCCGCTCTCGTCTATGGTAATAATGGCGTCGACAGTGGTATTGAGTACTGACTTTAGGCGTGATTCCTGCTCTAGAATTGAACCGAGCAACGGTGAACCTAAATATCGAAATAATCCGGTGCCGATTATAACCAATAAAAAACTGGAGGTTAAAGCGACCAGCGTCCCTTGAAGGTAAGGCCTGCGGATCTCTTGTATATCGATCTTAGCGACAATACCAAGCTGCTGAGAAGGTATATACTGAAATGCCGCTAGCACTTCTATTCCATGATAATCGAGGCCAATAACCGTTCCTGAATTTCCATTGAGGGCTCGTCGCATTGGCAGAGCTACAGAGGCGTTAAAAGGGACTTGTAACGACTGTTTTGAGCCGGGGACTCGAGGTAAAAGAAACTCAATCTTGTTTGCGACCCGTCGAGCCAGAGTGAATTCCACGCTGGATCCTAATTCTTCAACTGAGAGCCGTTCGAGAGTGCTTTGAGCTAGTATGGATTCCAGGTCATTAGTTGGGTCATTAATATTTAATATTTCGACAAATCTGGCCTGCGCCGAAACATAACCTTGTAATCGGACCCTTTGTTCTTCGAAAGTCGTTTGATAGAGCAGACTGATGGTAATCGCGACCACGATAAGAGCGATAGTCGCCATAATGCTGGTAAGTAGCAATATTCGTCGGTGGTTTGTAAGCATACCTGCAATTCTAAAATAGAAGATTATTCGGATAACTATACAGGGTTTAGGTATTTGAAAAAAGTTCCTATCAAAGCTTCGCTACATTATTTGAAAAATAGCAATAGGTATTTTCCGAAGTAGCTTAAGTATAAGTGCGAATATTTTTCTTTTTATTAAAGGCGTAATCTAAACGTTATCGGAGTTTATGTTTAAAACGTAACTTCCATACTAGTTAATCATAGAACAATCAATTTCAGGTCAATCAGCAATGGAGAATATAATGGCGAGCGCAGCAACGATATTACAACTCCCGGTTAGGCAAATCGTGCCAAATGCACCACAGATGGCTGAAGTAACTTGCAATGACTGTGCTTTAAAGCAACTTTGTCTTCCCGCAGGTTTAGATTCTGATCAAATAGGGGAACTGGAATCGGTTGTTCGAAAGCGTCAAATTTATCGAAAAGGGCAGCACATTTTTCGCCAAGGGGCCGATTTTCAATCTCTCTATATCGTGCGTTCAGGTGTGATTAAGACATACACTGTTTCAGAGCAGGGAGAAGAGCAGGTTACCGGTTTTTACTTGCCTGGTGAGCTGATAGGCCTGGATGCGATTTATAATAACGAACATACGAATTCGGCACTAGCGCTGGAATCCAGTTCTATCTGTGAAATAGGGTACCAACAGTTAGAAATCTTGAATGCCAATCAGCCATCGTTGCAGCAACTGATGTTTCGTCTGATGAGTCGGGAGATCCAAGCCGAACAACAGATGTTTTCGGTATTAACCAAAAAATCCGCGGAAGTGAGGTTGGCAAATTTATTACTCAATATTTCCAATCGATTGCAGCTATTACATCGTTCTAAAAACCACTTTCAATTGCCCATGACAAGAGCTGAAATCGGCAATTTTCTTGGTATGGCGACTGAAACCGTTAGCCGGGTTTTTGCGCGATTAAGTAAGATGGAGCTATTAAAAGTTTGTCACAGGGATCTAAACATTTTGGACCCTCAAGGACTCGCAGAAATAGCAGGTATTAATCTGTATGATGGGTATGCGCCCAATCAGAATCGATTAGCCAACTAATTTTTTATCTTTTGACTTAGGGCCTATTAATCTTTCATAGTTCAACACGGCCCGGCCCTTCGAGTTGTGGCAAAAATATCACCACTTGTTGTCGCCTAAGAGAGCCTACTTTTGGTACTCCTCATTTATTTGGAATAACCAAATCACATTCGTCGCGCTTAAATTGGCGATATTTTAGCCGCAGCAGTGATGAACTATGCAAGATCAACAGGCCCTAGATAGCCCTAGTTTGGATTAATTGGTGACTAAATTGAGGGATGTGGTAAGCATCAAATACCTGGCAAATGCTTCTCAGCATTAATTGCCCCCTCGCGGTAACTTCTATTTTTTGGTCCCCCATTAATAGTAAGTTATCGTCGCATAAACCTAACAGTGCCGGCAGCACCTTGTCGAAATAGCGATAAAAGTCAATATTGTGCGCTAGTTCTATTTCTCGAATATCGACAAGACCCTGACACATGAGCCCCATTATTACATCGTACCTTAGTCGGTCATCGAGGTTCAGTGTGTATCCTTTGGTGACAGGTAATTGTCCCAAGTTGAGAGTTTCTAAGTAGTCTCTTTCTGACTTAATATTTTGATAATAACTATCACCGACCCGGCCAATCGAAGTAATGCCAAACCCCAACATATCGCATTGCTTCTGGGTCGAATAACCCTGAAAATTTCTCTGCAGTGAACCGTTTCGTCTTGCTATGGCTAAATCATCGGAAGGTAGCGCAAAATGATCCAGCCCAATATACTCATAACCGGCAGCCAGAAATCTATCGATAGACAGCTCCAGTAATGCCATTTTCTCATTGCTATTAGGCAACTGGTATTTTTCAATGTGTCTTTGGGATTTAAATGATTGAGGTAAATGTGCATAACTGTAGACCGCTACTCTTTCGGGTCTCTGTGCGATAACGGTGTCTAGCGTTTGAGCAAACGAAAACCGATTCTGCATCGGTAGTCCATAAATCAAATCGATATTGATTGACTTGACACCACCGGCTCTAGCCGCGTCGATTTGCTCAAAAGTCTGTTTGGGAGATTGAATACGATTAACTGCTTTTTGTACTATAGGATCAAAATCTTGAATACCAAAACTCATCCGGTTAAATCCAAGCTCGGTTAACACTTTTATAGTCTCTACCGAGGCTGCTCGAGGGTCAATTTCAATCGAGTATTCACCATCATCGACTAAATCAAAATACGTCCGCACATAGCTCATCAACTGAGTCAATTGTTCACTCGATAGAAATGTTGGAGTACCACCCCCTAAGTGAAGCTGACTGACTTTTTTTTGATTTTCAGACAAAGTTTCTGATACTAATTCAATTTCTCTCAATAGTCCGTCGAAATAGGGTAGAGATCGATCTTTGTTGGGTGTAATTATTTTGCTACAAGCGCAGTAGAAACATAAAGACCGACAAAAAGGTATATGAAAATAGAGCGACAGTGGCGTGCCGCGATTCGTATTGTTTTTTATTGCCGCAAGCCACTCAGTACGGCTAAAGCTATCTTCAAATTGAGGCGCGGTCGGATACGAAGTGTAACGAGGTACGTTCTGGTTATAACGAGATAATAAATCGGCGTCAAATTCTGGTGCTAGTTTCATTACTGATGTCCTTAGATGAATTTAATTTACCCTACAAGGAGCAAAATCAATGCCACCGCTACAAGTCTAATGAATAAGCTAACTTGACCTGGATCAAGGTTCAAAATGACAACCTTTAATATACTTAAGTTATCACTTTGACAAACGGGCTTTTGGTTATGGCTGACACATCCCAGATAGAACACGCGCTACTTAATATCGCTTTGGATTTAAGCGCCAGCTTGCCAAAAGGGACACATTATCAACGCTTAATCGTTGCTTTAAATAAAGTAATGCCATGCGACGCTTGTGCATTGTTGAGCTTAAAAGATGGATTGTTAACTCCGGTTGCGGTTGATGGGCTGGCACCTGAAGTGATGGCTCGATCATTTAATCCTAAACAACATCCCAGGTTGGCCGCAATCTTGGCATCACATAAACCGGTTCGGTTTCCTGCAGATACAACACTTGCCGATCCGTTTGATGGGTTATTGCTGACAGATAGAAACCGTAAACTGGATGTGCACGCCTGCATGGGGTGTAGCCTTTATGTTGAAGATACCTTAGTGGGTGTGCTGACGCTCGACTCAATGGATACAAACGCCTTTGACGATATCGACAATATCACCGTGGCGACCTTTGCCGCATTAGCGGCGGCGACATTACGCAACGCTTCCATGATTGAGGCGTTGGAAAATCGTTCTGAAAAAGACCGCGGTATTGCAAAAGAAATGATGCAACAAGCATTCACTAAAAAAATAAAATTACTCGGTGATAGTGAATCAATGGTTTCTCTGCGTTCCGAAATACAAATGGTCGCCGTGTCAGATTTATCGGTATTAATTACCGGTGAGACCGGCACTGGTAAAGAACTAGTGGCAAAATCGGTACACCAGCAATCGCGACGAGCAGATAAACCCTTAGTCCATATCAATTGTGCCGCGCTACCGGAATCCATTGCAGAAAGTGAGTTGTTTGGCCATGTTAAAGGTGCGTTTACCGGTGCCACCAGAAATCGTGTGGGTAAGTTCGAGTTGGCTGACGGTGGCTCTTTATTCCTAGACGAAATAGGCGAGTTGTCTTTTAACTTACAAGCAAAAATCTTACGGGCGTTGCAAGAAGGTGAAATACAACGGGTTGGATCCGAGCGTGAAATTACCGTTGATGTCAGGATAATCGCAGCGACTAACAGAGACCTCGACAAAGAAGTTGAGAAAGGAACATTTCGTCAGGATCTTTTCCATCGACTGTGCGTTTATCCAATCCATGTACCACCACTGCGTCATCGACTCGATGACATTGCTATTCTATGTAGTTTATTTATTGAAGATGCCAAACGTCAATTGGGTATTCGCCAATTAACCATGCCTCAAGAAGTATTAATACATTTGAGCCAATACGACTGGCCTGGAAATGTCAGGGAACTAGAGCATTTACTGTTACGCGCTAGCCTCAAGGCGGCTCGACGAAATCCGGACAGTGGGTTGATCAGTTGTGCGGATTTAGACCTGAAATCCTGCGTGAGTCAAAACATCGAAATGGCGCTACCAATTATTGACAACGACGATCAATCTTTTAACCAAAGAGTGAACGAATTCCAACGGCGTGTGATCAATCAAGCGTTAGCACAAAATAATGACGTCTGGGCTAGAGCGGCTGATCAACTAAAAATAAATCGCAGCAATTTACACCGTCTGGCGAAACGTCTAGAGTTGATTTCATAGGCTTAAAAATCTGTTATCAAATCATCAACACTACAACAAAATGACAACACTTGGCGGTTGTCATATTGATTCCTCTTTTACCAGGCTAAACAGTATCTCTATTAAATTCAATAGCATACAACATGGCATCAGGTTTGCACTCCATTATCGAACATCTATAAAACATTGAAAAAATTGAGGTAACAAAAAATGGGGAAAGAAAGAAATATCTGGCTGGCTTTGCTGGTCATCTGTGTCATTTCATTCGGGATCCTGGGATCCCTGGGAAGCGACATCTATCAGCAAGCGCCGCCAATACCCGACAAAGTGATTGGCGAATCCGGCAAACTGCTTTATACCAAACACGACATAGAGCAAGGCCAATTGGTTTGGCGATCGATGGGAGGGCATCAAACCGGGTCCATCTGGGGGCACGGTAGTTATTTAGCGCCGGACTGGAACGCTGATTGGTTACATCGAGAAGGATTGGCTCTGTTGGATATTTTTGCCATGCGGGAATACCAACGAACTTATGAACAGTTGAGTGATCCACGAAAAGCCAGCGTTCAGGTAATCATGCAAAAACTAATCCGTAAGAATACTTTTGAACTAGAATCTCGCACCATTTTTCTTTCTAAAGAAAGAGAAACTGTATTGACCGAATTGCAGCAACATTACTCTCGGGTATTCGGTGATTACCCGGATTACCAACCACTGCGTGAACAATACGCGCTTAAAGAAAACGCCATCCCTTCCGCTCAAAATCGTCATTTGTTGAGTGGTTTTTTATTTTGGAGCACCTGGGCGACGATTACTGAAAGACCGGGAAAATCGATTAGCTACACCAGTAACTGGCCCTATGACCCCTTGGTAGGTAACACACCCAGCGGCAGTCTTTTAGGTTGGTCACTTTTAAGTATCGTATTACTCATTGGTGGGATCGGCGCGTTAGTCTGGTATCACGCAACGCTGAAACATGAATCTCTGCCTAAAATGTCTAAATCGGATCCCCTGGCGAAGTTAAAACTGACACCTTCACAAAAAGCCACAGGGAAGTATTTTTTAGTGGCGGTGGCTTTGTTTGGGTTACAGATCTTACTCGGAGGGATCACCGCGCACTACGCAGTAGAAGGTCAGGATTTTTATGGTATTCCATTGTCAGAGATATTACCTTACTCAGTCACGCGTACCTGGCATACCCAACTCGCGGTTTTCTGGATAGCGACAGTATGGTTGGGCACAGGACTGTTTATAGCGCCTGCACTGACGGGTAAGGAACCGAAGTACCAACGTTTTGGCGTAAATCTGCTATTTATTGCTTTGGTCGTGGTCGTTCTTGGCTCGATGGCGGGCGAATGGCTTGGGGTCCAACAAGTGTTTGATTTGGACACCAATTACTGGTTTGGTCATCAAGGTTATGAGTATATTGACCTCGGGCGTTTCTGGCAGATTTCGTTATTTGCTGGCCTGGGTATCTGGTTGACATTGATGACCCGTGCTCTGCTGCCAGCCTTAAAGGGAGACCACGATCACCGTCCGGTTATTATGGTTTTGTTTTTATCTTCGATCGCTATTGGTCTGTTTTACGGTGTGGGTCTTTTCGCAGGGAAACATACCCATTTAGCAATGGCCGAATACTGGCGTTGGTGGGTAGTCCATTTATGGGTTGAAGGATTCTTTGAGACCTTTGCCGTTGCGGTTGTGTCGCTGATGTTTGTCCGTCTTGGTTTAGTTCGTGCCAAATCAGCTAACAGTGCAGTGTTGTTTACCACCTTAATATTTTTGACCGGCGGAATTCTGGGTACCTTGCATCACTTATATTTTACCGGCGCTCCCACATCAGTGATCTCCTGGGGGGCTGTATTCTCGGCGCTCGAAGTGGTTCCTTTAACATTGATCGGTTTTGAAGCATTCCAAACCTGGCGCATGCGTAAAGCGAGTCCCTGGATGGAAGCCTATCGTTGGCCAATTATGTTTTTTGTCGCCTGTGCATTCTGGAACCTGGTTGGTGCCGGCATGTTAGGTTTTCTTATCAATCCTCCGATTTCGCTTTATTACGTGCAAGGTTTAAATACTACTGCGTTGCATAGCCACACAGCGTTTATGGGCGTCTACGGAATGTTGGGGATTGGCTTAATGCTTTTCTGCACTCGATTACTCGCAGGTAGAGTTTGGAACGATAGATTGTTACCCACCACTTTTTGGACCTTGAATGCAGGTCTGTTTTTAATGGCTGCGATGTCACTAGCGCCCGCAGGAATTTTGCAATTTAACGCGGTACTTGAAAAAGGGTATTGGTACGCTCGATCACCTGAAGTCATCCACAGTCCCTTGATGGAACAGATTGTTTGGATGCGTATGCCTGGCGATATTCTCTTCAGTGTAGGCGGCGTGCTACTGCTAGTATTCTTCTTACGATTGATTGTTAATGTCGTTCGGGGAAGGGGAGGGGTTCCGGAATACCTTGCTACGGAAACTGCTTAATTCAATCTAAATTCATTTCAAATTGACTCATAATGAATGAGTACATTTTCGCCCCATTTGTTTTGGGGCGAAATAGTATGATTAGTTTTTATTTTCGTTTCGAATCTCTTTCATTAATGAAGGCGCACTTGAAGGGCTTTTTACGCAACAAAGTAGTCGCTTGCATACTTTGACTTACAGTCGGGAAACGGCCCAGGCTGTGTGAAAACGTTACTCATGAAATTAACGACGCGCTGCTACGTAA
>CAZOBX010000259.1:0-6157 GCA_964578045.1 uncultured Kangiella sp.
TCAAAACTATTTTGACTATTTTTTCTCTAGTTAACCTTTTCCTGTACCACAATCTCGATCAGTTGGTTTATCAAAACTTAAAGTTGTACTGACATATATACGAGCTCCAATTCAAAGCGTTATCGCCTTGGCTCCAGATGATATCTGTACCTACTCACTCAACACAGGCTAACGGTATCTGGTACCTTGTCTATTACGAGTTCCGAGTAGGCCGAATAAACCGGTTGTTTTATCCAAAGGCTGTATTGATCATCTCGTTTCTTTGACCAGTTAATTGCTGTTTGCGCTCCTTGAACAAGTAAGCCTCTAAGGTACCGATCACCCCTTTTGGTTATTCCACCCAGTTTCGATTTATCACCACTAGCATATTGCTTGGGAGTTAAACCCACCCATACTGCGATATCCGATGCCTTCGAGAAAGCTTGCCCTTTATCAATCATGGCAATTAATAACGTTGTCGTAATCACTCCAAAGCCTGGAATTGAGCAAACAATTTTACAATTAACATCGGTCTCAAAAATACGCTTGAAGGTTTTGTCAATTAGGTGAATTTTTTCAGAAATAAACTCAAACTCTTCATTGATCGACAGTATGTTCTGACGAAATTCAAAAGAAAGCAGTTCCTGTTCTTGAATATTTCGCATTGCCTTTTTAAAAGCCTTTTCGCCTTGGGGAAATATCATTCCAAAATCCGTTAACAATCCGCGTAACTGATTCGTCAGTTGAGTTCTATTTCTGACTAAACGCCGACGAATGCGATGGGCTGAAAGAATTTCTTGTTGTCGTTCTGTTTTAACCGTCACAAATCGTAAATTGGGTCGACGAGAACATTCGGCAATACCGAGTGATCATTACTATCGTTTTTATTACCTCGAACAAAAGGGGTGACATGCTGTGCAGGAATTAAAAATGACTGATGCCCCATTTTATTAAAGTGCCTGGCCCAATAGTGCGAAGAATAACAAGCTTCTGTATAAATTGGCGATTGCTTTTGTTTGGCTACAAACGCTGATAATTGGGAACGTCGCAACTTACGATTAAAGACAACTTTATTATGTTTATCCATAGCGCACACCTTAAAAACACTCTTTGCCAAATCAATAGCTAATAGTTTAATATCGTTCATGGATACCTACTCCTCTTACTTGATGAATTTCACTTCAAGTATGGCGCATTATGACGCCGGTTATAGGGGAAGGTGTCCACTTCATCAGGCTAATAGTCAAAAACGTCAATCACAGTAAGAATTAGTCAATCAATAAAGTAGAAGAAAATATTTTCTAAAGAGTAATATAAGACAGTCTAATTAATAAACGAGTAACAAAAGGATCAAGGGGGTCTTTAATTGCCAGTTTATACTAATTTTGCTAGTCTTAACGAATGGCAAGACAGATCAGAATAGAGTATCCAGGAGCGGTGTATCATGTTACGTCGAGAGGCAAAAGAAATGGGGTAAAATAAATTGACTCAGTAGTCAACCTTTACCCGTGCATCTAACTAAAAACGAAATAAGAGACTGAATAATCTAACTTATTTTCACCAATCACTGATTCAATAGAAACTGGTTCGATATTATCTTTCAATGCTTGATATGCACTGACATTGACCACCAGATCACCATTTTCATCCTGAAAAAGTATCTCTTCTAATTCGGTTAGTTTGAGTAATTTTTTCTTTTGACTATTGGATATTGCGATATCTTGAATGCTCATTGTTGGCTCAGCTAGTTTAATTAATGATAATAGCAATGAGTATAGCATCAGAATAGTTGGGGTGAATCGGATGTATGGGCTCAAATCTTTAATTGCCGCAGTCCTTCCAACGACTTACACAAATTGATGTCCGAAAATGCTTACGTGATTAATCAAGTGTTCTGATCCCCCTCGGTTCTGAGATAATTTTTATTAACTCCCAAATCCCCAATCTAAAGTGTGCGAAATTTATATTATATAGCTAGCCGTAATCTTCCCATGGAATTATTCGCCACTTGGTGTAACATTACCCTCCTAATTTCAAAACACCAAATATCACAAAACATGCTAAACCTTTTTAACCGCAAACAATCGCTGCTCGATGAAGAAATCATTGAATGGATTTTCAATTGTTACGCATGGACACTAGACCAATTTGATAAAGACGTTTTTTTGAATGAAGCCGTCTTAGTTATCCCTGACAACAAACACTTTCCCGGTAAGGAAAACTCGGCAGAGGGCATGGCAGGCCTGATATTCGATCAGGTTAAGCAGTATGCAGGTATGGCTCATTGGCCCACGCGTTTATATAATTTGGCTAAAAGCAACAGCGAGGTTCCGCCCAATCAACCGATTGTCATTGATGGTGCGTTGCGCGGTAAAAATGCGAATGTGCAATCAAACCAATCGGTGATGCTGCAAGGAGTAAATTCTCAGTCGGCTCTGTTTGTTAGCAGTTTTCCTCAGCCAAGCAATAGCATCACGTTTAGTTATCATCCTCAGCAGCTAAAAAGCCCTGAGGGAATCATTGCCCATTTTGCCCATGGCTTATCACATCATTTGGCAGGTACAGCCAAAATGCTACCACCTGGCGGAGCAGACTACCTGCCCATGGCTGGTGAATTAACGGGTGTTTTTATGGGCTTTGGGATTATGTTTGCCAACAGCGCGGTGATAGCGCGTGCGGGCGGCTGTGGAGGCTGCGGTGGCGGTCAGTCGCCAGTTCGACAAGTATTTTTAAGCGAAGAAGAGGCCGCGTATGCACTGGCTGTATTTTGTCACTTAAAATCAATTGAGGGCAGCAAAGCGACCAAGCATTTAAAAAAGCACTTACGTCGTTTTTTTAAAGCTGCACTTAAGGATTGCAAACAACGGTTACAGCATCATAGCGTTTTACAGCTTACTCAGTAATGGGGCGAGCACCGGACTATGAACTATGGGGTCAGATCTGACCCCATGGATTCACTTTTGACTCATCTTCACCAAATTTTCATCTGAATTTATGGTCCGAACAGATGCTGTTAATTTAGATATATGTTATAAAAGTTTCATAACAACTCGAATTTTAAAGGGCATCACTATGAAGCGTCGCAATTTTATTAACAATATTGGCGGATCTATTGCCGCAACAGGTCTATTGGCCGGCCACGCCGTCGCTTCTCAGTCTCAGAATCTTGTCGCGAAACAGACTCAAACCCATCAAACCAACAAAATCGATTTATTAAATATTCGAAATGCGTTCCCTCGCTTACAGAAAGAAATTTATCTGAATGCAGCAGGCATGATGCCTTTGAGTGATTTTAGCGATTTAGGATTGCAAAAATACCATACATTCAACCGTTTAGGTTATAAACATGGTGGTGGAGAATATGTCAGCCAGATGCAAAAAGAAATCCGCGGATTATTTGCTTCACTAATTAAGGCGAAAGAAAACGAAGTTGGCTTTATACAAAATACGAAATCAGGTGAACAGGTTGCATTAAACGCGGTAGATGGGATTAAAGCAAATGGTAATATTGTTGCTAATGACTTGAATTTTCCGCCTTCGCTGCATAACCTGGTCGGTTTAAAAAAATCTGGTCGTGATGTGCGAATCGTTCGAGCGGAAAACTGGCGAACAAGCTTGCAAAAGATGAAAGCAGCAATCGATGAACAAACTGCACTAGTTGCAATCACGCTAGTATCAAATATTAACGGCCATATTGAAGAAGTAGCGGAGCTCGCCAAATACGCCCACCAACACGGCGCTATTCTTTATGCAGATATTATTCAAGCCGCAGGTATTATTCCTGTAGACGTTCATAAAATGGGGATCGATATTGCTGCCTGCTCTTGTTACAAATGGCTTTATGGCGTTCATGGAACTGGCTTTATATTCGTCAATGAAAAGCATCAAGGCACAACCATTAAAGATGAGCTTTATCCTGGTTTTTTTCGCCATAATTATTCCCCATGGGTTGAACAAGCCGATAAAACAAAAGAAGACTTTCCATTCCGCACGCCAAGCGATGCCACCCGCTATCAAGCAGGGCATATAAGTTACCTTGGTTATTGTGCGGTTTACGAAGGGTTGAAATTTATTCATCAAGTTGGAATCGATACTCTTTTAGCGCACAGCGTAAAGCTCAACCAATTGTTAAAATCGAAACTCGACGGTGAACGGTACCAATGTATTTCTACCCATTTGGATCAATCTCCTATCATTACTTTTAAAACAAACCCAAATGACGATATTAAGGCGAAATTGAGAAAAGCGAATATCAAAGGGTCTTTTGGTCAAAACCGTTTACGAATATCGCCCGCGCTTTATAACAATGAAAACGATATTGAATTATTGGTTAAAGCGCTTAGCGTTTAGAGAATAAAAAATCCAGGCGTTAACTATCAATAGGGGGACATGGGGTCAGATCTAGAATTTCGAATTTCAAAATTAGTGGGACACGTCTTTCTTTGCTCTATTCGAAACGATGGGGGCAGGCCGGTTTTGACATAATAAAGCTGATATCCTGTCATTTTTTGGCATCCAGATAGCTCCTCCTATTTGATCAACAGAGAAGAAGGGAGTCATGTATATTTTACAATATATATCCGTTTTTCAAAGTTTTTAATGATACGCTGCCACCCGCTCGGACTTTGAGTCATCACGTGATGAAAGGTGTTGTCGTATTCTAACCGAGCTGGTTTTGACATAATCATGTTACTAACATGACACATAGGCATTGTAAAATATACATGGCTCCCTTAATGACCCCCTTAATTTTCTACTTCAAAGCGCTCCGTATGACTAAAAAAATAACACGTTTTATTAGCGACTCACCTGGTGGACTAAATTATCAGCGAATCCCTTAATTGCTTCCTCAATGTTAAATGGATTGTGTTGCATAACTATGTCAGGTCGTACAGCAAGCATGTTATCTTTACCACTTGGTCGGCCAAATAGAATAACCGGAACGTCTATCTCAATACCCGTTGCCGGCAGAAATATATATGCTGCATTACCTGATGAGCCAGCACGTCCACCGGTAGAAGAACCGATAATCTTAGCTATATCATGGTCTTGAACAGTAACTGCAAAAGCAATTGCAGAAGAGTATGTCATGGTGTTGATTAACACATAAACGTTGCCTGTAAACCTTAATGGGTTAGTTAAGTCAGGCTGAGTCATCTTGTCATAAATACCACTGACGACTTCACCAATAGTATCTTCGGGGCCGGCATTATCTTCTGTCACTTTAGCTATATAGTCTGAAACATGACGAAAGGGCTTATCGGTAATATAAGGCATAATACCTTTTTGCCACGAGGGATTTTGACCGCCTGGATTGTTACTAATATCTATAATAAGGTTTGTTACCTTGGCTTGTTTAAAATAACTGAAAGCTTCTTTCGTAAAAGCAAAAAAAGCATCTCTTTTGCCTCTTGTTATAAATGTTTTAATACGAAGGTAACCCGTGCCGTTATTTAATAGCTTGTAGTTAAATAAACTGTCAAATGGTTGCTCTGAACTCCATGGTTTAAGAAAAGTTTTAGTTCCGGTAAGTGTCTTAATAAATGGGCTATCATCTTGTAAATATTGTATTTTGTAGTGAGTGTCAGCACCAAAGACAGCCCAATACGCCTCTGAAAAGTTATTGCTTAACAATGCTCTTTGATGTTTAGTGTTATCTCCTATGGCATGACGTAACATTTTTGCAACTATATCTGTGGATGTACGACCATTAATCGAAAGTATTTCTGAACCAATATTTATCGGGTTTTTTGTGTCACTTGTCTTGCTCAGATATAAACGATTATCTTCATCGATAAAAGCATGCAACGGAAGAAGGCGGTCACCAGCTTCTAATTGCTGTTTAATAATTGATTTACGTCTTGGCATGAATATCCCAGCATGAGCATCGCGAAAAACGGGGTTAAGTAAAGAATATAATCGCCATGTCTCTATAATTGTCATCGGTTTATTCAGTTTGCTTCTTATATATTCAATGGTATTAGATAGCTCTTGTGGATCAGCGTTTCGATGTGGTGCAGGATGATTCTCATAATAACTTTGAACGAGTAGATCGAAATCAGAATTCAACTCATTTACTGATATTACTTTATCAATCTTGAGCAACGATTGTTTCGCGTTAGCTTGCCAATTGATACTCATTGATACCAAAAATATCAAAAGTGTCACGATCGTTTTT
>CAZOBX010000259.1:6167-8126 GCA_964578045.1 uncultured Kangiella sp.
TCGTTTTTTTATACATTATTTAAAACCTTTTTTTTTGGGGGGAACTGTTTATTGGAAATGATTAGGAAGCTACCGATTATTTGTTATTTATACCCTTAATCATTTATAACTATATTTGTAAGTAACGTTACAATTATTCAAATGCATTTTGCATGCCTGTTTGTAACGTGTTGATATATAGGCTTAAGCTGTAATTCTTGCTTATTAAAACGCATTGACTGGACAGACACCGGACAGACATCGGACAGCACTGGACGATCCTGGGGTAGGGGGCAAACCGATTTTGCAGGTTGAACGGGTTCGGACCAACATAATCCGTTAAACGGTATAAGTCGGTATTAGTAGATGAAGGCAGTTATTTGTTGCAATTGAGTCGCTACATCCATCGTAATCCACTAGAAGTTAAACCAAAGATGGTTGAGCGATTAGAGGATTATTGTTGGTCGAGTTATCCTGCCTATATCAATCAGTGGGCTTGATGGGTTCACGGGCTTGATGAAGAAAAAGGGGTCATGTGCCACATTCAATTCGTAAGTGCACCACACTCCTTGTCCTATTTGGAGGGTGGATTATGAGCAAACTCGATCCGGTTACCACTGGGCTCTCGGATTATCATGTGTTTTGTTGGGCCACCATGATTAAACTCAGGTGAAAACTCTATCACCACACCTTTTGACTTGATAAACCTTTCATGTAACTCGTCTAAATCCTCAAAACTTGCAACAGTTAAAGCTAAGTGATGTAAGCCGACGTTGGTTTTACGATTAAAAGGAACTACATTTTTTTCGTTTGAAGTCTGCCATAAGGTTAAGAAAAGCTCGCCGTCGGAGACAAATTTCGCAGGATAACTTTCTTTACCTCCAACTAACTTCCAGCCTAGTGTTTCAACAAAGAAATCAGTTGAGGCGTCTAGATTAGAAACAGATAAACCAAGGTGATTAATTCCTTTGGTCATCACTCGCTTTTCTTTGTTATGCCCATTTTCTGCGTGCACGGTAGATGCTCCTGTAATTAGTAAAAAACTTAAGATAAAATGGTTAAGAATTTTCATTTAATATTCAATATATATGTGAGGTCAATTGATGGTTCAACTTGAGGTGTCTGATACCAATTCTTATCAGGCGTTGCAACCCTCATCGTTTTTCTTAATTCCTCGGCTGCAGTTTTACTGGTTAGCTTTTCAAGTAAAAGGAACGCCACTTCAACAGCCGTTCCAGGTCCCGTTGAGGTAATATAATTGGTATCACAAACTATCGGCTTGTCTACAAAAATTGCACCCGTTTCCGTTAACTGCTTTTTTCTTTTACCTCCCACCTGATGATAAGTGGTCGCTTTTTTATCTTTTAATATGCCAGCAGCTCCCAATGCAAGCGACGAGACACAGACGCTAGCGATCAGCTTGCCATTATTAGCAAAATGTCGAATTACCTGTAAGAAAGTCTCCGACAAAGCCTCAACGTAAAATCCTGACGGTTCAAAACCGCCTGGAATAGCTAATGCGTCAAAGTCATCCAAGTCCGTCTCGACATCCATATCCGCTAACAAATGATTAGGCCTTATATTCAATCCAAATGTAGTGGTAATTTCATTCCTCAGACCAACATCGACCAATTCTATCTCTTCATCTCCAACTAAGTTTGCCCATCCGAGAACATCGGTAAATGCGGACATTTCGAGAGGTTCGACACCATTGGCTAACAACATTAACACCCGTTTCATCAGCTTATTTCCTTTTGATCAATACTATATTGGTAATAAGTCCGGTTTAATTACAGCAAAACTGACTGCAAATTAATCTGGCTTAATTCATTCTTCTATTGTCACTACTCTAGTAAAAAAGATAAATGGGTTGATACGGACAAGTCTATTCCAAAAAATGGAATAATTGGAGAGTAAGAAAAGGAAGAAATAGGGGGGCAGAGTCTGGAGGATCCCCACAAATATTCATTGGATATATTC
>CAZOBX010000260.1:0-7370 GCA_964578045.1 uncultured Kangiella sp.
AATACATAATGATATAAATAGCCGGTTTGCGTTTTGCGCATTCTGGCGGAGACACCAGCAACTAATCGCGCCGTTCCGTTCACCATCAAACCATCGATAATTGCCACATCAATCCATTTCCAGAAGCGGTTTCCAATTCCCACACTACCGGCGGAAAAATAATTAATATAAATTTTATCGAAATAATAGTTATTTTCTAATACGTGATTTATCGGCCCTAACGCCTTCTTAACCTTAGTTGCCCAATCAGGTTTTCGAACAACAAATATATAAGCCGTCACCACACCCATTAGCGCCAGCCAAAATGGCGGAGTTTGAACCGCATGCAGGGCTAAAGCAAAAGGATGCTGATTATGTTCAACCATGGTTGGATCTAAATTATGGCTGGCGAGTACCTGCATGGATCCATCGAAAAATTCTCCGGACATAATGGTTGGGGCTAATAAATAGCCCACAAAAATTGAAGGAATAGCCAGTAAAACTAAAGGAACCCAAACCACGGCTGGCGATTCTTTTAGCTGAGATTTAGTATGCTCATCCATTCTTTCTTTGGTATGGAACACCATAAACATCAATCTGAAACTGTATAGCGCGGTAAAGAATACCCCAATCAAAACGCATACATAGGCGTAGGTTGAGGCCGTCAGATTAGAAAAATGTTCCACTTCAATAATCGCTTCTTTGGAATAAAAACCGGAAAGAAATGGCATCCCGATCAACGCTAAAGATCCAATTAACATGGTCACATAGGTGATCGGCATGTATTTTTTAAGATTACCCATTTTGCGAATGTCCTGCTCATGATGCATCGCGATAATCACCGAACCTGCGCCAAGGAATAACAGGGCTTTGAAAAAAGCGTGTGTCACCAGATGGAAAATAGCGATGGAATAAGCCGATGCGCCCAGCGCTACCACCATGTAGCCGAGTTGAGAAAGAGTGGAATAAGCAATGATTCGTTTAATATCATTTTGGACCACACCAAGAAAACCCATAAACAATGCAGTGGTTCCGCCAATCACCATAATAAAATTAAGCGCCACTTCAGACTGTTCGAATATTGGCGACATTCTTGCCACCATAAAAACCCCGGCGGTGACCATGGTCGCTGCATGGATTAATGCTGAGATTGGGGTTGGACCTTCCATTGAATCGGGTAACCAGACATGCAATGGCACTTGCGCTGATTTACCCATCGCGCCGATAAATAACCCAATACAAATAAAGGTCGTCGCAGACCAGAAAATTTCATCGGATACCGGAATTAATAGATCGGTGTATCCTTGATTAATTTGGTTAAATACTTCGGCATAATCCAACGTACCAAACACCATATAAACGCCGGCAATGCCTAACAAAAATCCAAAATCACCCACCCGGTTAACCAGAAAGGCTTTTAAATTTGCGAAAATGGCGGTGGGTCTTTTGTACCAAAAACCAATCAATAAATAAGAAACTAGCCCTACCGCTTCCCAACCAAAGAATAACTGCAAGAAGTTATTCGACATCACCAAGGTCAACATCGAGAAGGTAAATAAAGAGATATAAGCAAAAAAGCGCTGATAACCCGGATCGTCCTTCATATAACCAATGGTATAAATATGCACCATTAAAGAGACAAAGGTAACCACCGCCATCATGGTCGCGGTGAGGTCATCGATCATAAAACCAACGTTTAGACTTAGGCCACCAAGTTGGGCCCAGGTATACAGGTTCTCATTAAATGGTTGCACCTGATCAAATAATTGACCCATGGCAATATTGATCGATAAAAAACAGGATATCGCTACACTCAGGGTAGTCATCCAATGGGCCCAAGGCCTAGGCATTTTACCGCCGGCAAAGCCAGTCACCAATGCTGCAAGCAACGGCAATAATACGATAGCGAGTAATTGATTTTGCATAATAAAGCTTAGCTATCCTTTCAATTGATTAAGTTTTTCGACATCGATAGTTGCTCGGTTTCTAAACAAAACAACGATGATGGCCAGCCCGATGGCCGCTTCCGCCGCAGCTACCGTCAATATGAAAAATACAAATACCTGTCCGGCAGGATCTTGCAGAAAATGTGAAAATGCGATGAAATTAGTATTTACCGCTAACAACATTAACTCGATACACATCAGTAAGGTGATCACGTTCTTTCGATTGATGATGATCCCGGCGACACTAATAGCAAATAAAATAGCACTTAACAGAAGGTAGTCTGATAATCCAATCATTTTGCGTCTCCTGCGGCTTCTTGTTCGACCGCCTCGTCCACTTCGATCGCCTCATCCACTTCGACCACTGGATCCATTGATACGATTTTTAAACGGTTCCTTTTATTAGCAGCCAATTGTTTGCTAATCACTTGCACTTTTCGGTGTTTTCGGCCACGAAAGGTTAACGCGATGGCGGAGATAATTGCCACCAACAAAATTACAGCGGCGGTTTCAAATGCAATAAAATAATCTGTATAAAGAATTCGACCTAGTTCTTTTATATTGGAATAATTAGCGTCATGGGGCACAGGTGGCGCATAGTTTTCTGCGCTGAACTCTCCATGAGTAATAAAGAAATACAGTAAGCTAAAAAACCCCAACGATACAACAATCGCCAGCGGGAGCTTTTTAACAAACCCTTGTCTTAATGCAGCGTAGTCAATATCCAACATCATCACTACAAATAGCAGCAATACCATGACGGCACCAACATAGACAACGATTAAACTTAAAGCCAAAAATTCAGCCTCTAACAACAACCAGATAGCCGCAGCACAAGCAAAAGTCAGGACTAAAAATAACGCGGCTTTGACGGAGTTTTTACTCGTGATAACCATTAACGCTGAAAAAATCAGCCAGGCGGCAAAAGAATAAAAAACGATAACTTGAAAACTCATTTAGATTTTCTCTAATTTATTAATTTTTGTATGGTAACTATTTGGCTCATGCAAACTGTGATTGCGACCCTGCAATGACACAAAACTGGTGGACTTTGTCTTTAACATTTGTCCTATCGGTACTTCGCATCCACCGCAATATCTTCAGCTAACTGCTGCTCGTGTATTTTGCCAATTTCCAGTAATTTTTCTTTGCTCAAGATTTGTGCGCCTTGCTCTTCAAAATGATAATCAAATATTCGAGTTTCAACAATTGCATCTACTGGACAGGACTCTTCACAAAATCCACAAAATATGCATTTAAATAAATCAATTTCATATTTGGTGGTTCGTCTGGAACCATCACTTTCTCTGATTCCAGCTTCAATGGTAATGGCTGCTGCCGGACAAACTGCTTCACAGAGTTTGCAGGCAATGCAACGCTCTTCACCATTGGGGTAACTACGAAGTGCATGGATCCCACGAAACCTTGGCGATTGAGGCGTTTTTTCTTCGGGGTACTGGATGGTTACTTTACGACTAAACATATGACGCCCGGTCACCGCCAAGCCTTTGAGCAACTCAACCAGCAAGAAACTATTTATAAATTGTTTGATGTTTTTTTTCATAAACTTTTATCTATCCAATCAAACCAATGCAACTAATCAAATCCAGCTAACAAAACAGGTAACCGGTCAATTAAATGGCCACCAACTGAGTTTTATCCAGATTGCGACCACCGGTAACCAGACCAAAGTAACCGGAATAAAAACTTTCCAGCCTAATCGCATCACCTGGTCATAACGAAACCTTGGAAAGGTCGCTCGTAACCAAAATAACATAAACAAGAAAAAAGAGGCTTTTATCAGTAACCAAAAGGTACCGGGGATCCACGCGGTCATTTCTCCAACCACTCCCCAACCTTCAAAAGGTGATAACCAACCACCAAAAAACATGATGGATGTCAAAAACGATACTAAAATCATATTGGCATATTCGGCAAGAAAAAATAATGAGAAAGCCATGCCGCCATACTCAACGTGGAAACCCGCTACAATTTCGGATTCGCCTTCGGCCATATCAAACGGCGCTCGATTGGTTTCTGCCACACCGGAAATCCAGAACACCACTAACAAAGGAAATAGCGGAATAAAAAACCATTGGGAAACACCGCCAGACTGTGACAGAACTATCTCGCCGAGATTAGTCGTTTGTGCGCACATTAATACGCCCACCAAAGCAAATCCCATTGCCAGTTCATAAGAAACGATTTGCGCCGCCGATCGCATCGCGCCCAAAAAAGCATACTTTGAGTTTGACGCCCAACCTGCGATGATCACGCCGTAAACACCGATGGATGTCATGGCTAAAATATAAAGCAGGCCTACATTTATGTCCGCCAAAACCAGTCCAGCGTCAAAGGGAATAACTGCCCAGGCTGCAAAAGAGGGTCCGATAAAAAGAATCGGCGCAATCACAAACAGCACTTTACTGGAACCTTGCGGTACCACAATTTCTTTCATGATCAATTTAACCGTATCGGCTATCGGTTGTAACCAACCTTTAGGCCCGACTCGATTCGGACCGATCCGCATCTGCATATAACCGATTAATTTTCGCTCAGCATAAGTCGCATATGCCACCGCTAGTACCAACGGCAAAATGATTAGAACAATTTTAGATACGATCCCAAATAAGGTCATTCCCCATTCGATCAAATCGATACCGCCAGCCGCGACTTCGTTCATGTTTTGACCCTCGAAATACTAATCGGATGAGTCGATGCTTTAGGCGTTTGCTGTAGCGCTTTAGCACGACGAACCATCGGGTCCACCATGTATAGACCTAAAGAATCTCGTTTGGTTTCTGCTATATTTGCCGCCGCTAATGCTGACGGAATTTTTCGTGAAACTTTTTTATCTCCCGATATTTCGTGGCGTTCTTTTAGCTCGTCGCGTATTTGAGTAGAAGTTTCATATTCGAAACCATTTAAATCCAATAAATTACCTAACACTCGCAGTATTTTCCAAGCGGGACGAGACTCTCCTGGTGCGGCAACGGCCGCTGCAAAAGATTGCCATCGGCCTTCGATATTGATGAAAGTGCCAGAGGTTTCAAAGTTGCCAGCAATCGGTAACATCACCGTGGCATAGTCGCTGATTCGACCGTCAGCATAAGATGTCAATGCCACCACACATTCGGCATTTTGGAAACTTTCAAGCGCTTCTTCGGCCCATAAACTTTCAACATCTGGCTCACAGTTATGAATGAGATAACCTTTTAATCCTTCTGTGAGCATTTGCTTGGCATTTTTCCCGCGGGTGGCTCGGCCGCCCACCGCTGATTGATAAGGTACCGCGCCAGCCAGTTTATTACCGGCAGCATTGCAACCCTGGGTCATATAGCCCCATTGTGAGCCGGTAATCTTGGCCACTTGCTCCGCCAACCAGTTAATCGTTTCCGCTTGAGGGTGTTCTTGAACATACACCCCAAGAAGGATGCAACTTTGCTCGCCGGACGTTAACTCTTTAGCAATTTCAGAATGAACATTTTTAAAACTGACCGATTTCAACCATTCTTTAACTTCGGCACTGAGCGCATCTGGATTTTGTTCTAGCGCTGCGGCCAATACGCTGGCAAATTCTTGCGCCAATAAATGTGGCTCTGGCTGTATTTCATGATACAAACGAAAATTGTATTCACCATCAAAAGGATTGATCGCCATCGCTTTGCCAAAACCAGTCGACTTTCTGACTCTTAATGTGGCAAGGGGTTGTTCGTGTCTGATATCTCCAGCGATTAATAACGTGGCATCCATTTCGGATAAATTTTGCAGCGGAAAATTAAGACCTGAACGAACGTTCCCTTTATCGTCGGCCGAATAATCTCTGCGACGCGTTCTAAAATCAATATTATTACAGCCCATGCCGCGCAATAATCTTTGTGCCAGAAAACTCTCCTCCAGAGTAGAATTATTGCCAATGATTGCGCCAAAACTCTCTCCTTTTGAAGCGCCGATAATGCGTTTCATTTCTGTCACCGCAAAATTCAATGCGGTTTGCCAATCACATTCTTGCCATTGGCCGTCCTTTTTGATTCTCGGTTTAAGTAATCGTTTACTTTCGGTCAGTGCCTGATAGGAAAATCTGTCTCTATCGGACAACCAGACTTCATTGATCGATTCGTTTTCTCTTGGAACGACCCGAATAATTTCTCCTCGTCGATGGTGAACATTGACATTCGATCCTAAACAATCGTGAGCAGCAATTGACGGTGACTGACGTAACTCCCACGCTCTGGCTTTGTATCGAGACGGTTTGGCGGTCAAAGCACCCACCGGGCACAAATCAATGATATTGGCGGAAACTTCTGAATCCATGGTGGCTTCAATATAGGTTCCGATTTCGACATGTTCCCCTCGTCCAGTGGCACCCATTTCTCTAATTCCAACCACTTCCTGTCCAAAACGTACACATCGAGTACAATGGATGCAGCGGGTCATATCAGTCGAAATGAGCGGGCCTAGATTTTTATCTTTAACCACTCGTTTGCCTTCCACAAATCGACTGACATCTTCACCATAACCTATCGAAAGATCTTGTAGTTCACATTCTCCGCCCTGATCACACACCGGACAATCAAGCGGATGATTAATCAGCAAAAATTCCATCACCGATTTTTGTGCATCGATCGCTTTGGCGGTTTGAGTTTGAATCACCATGCCGTCAGCAACCGGCGTCGCACAGGCAGGCACTGCCTTAGGAATACTGGCAACATCGACCATACACATCCGGCAATTAGCCGCTACGGATAATTTCTTGTGGTAACAAAACCGGGGAATAGCAATATTTGCTTCATCTGCTACCTCGATTATCATCGAGCCAACATCTGCAATCAGTTCTTTACCATTTATTTCTATCGTTACTTTGCCCATTCTTTCCTATCTTATCTCTAATGGTCAGTTTTAATTTTTTCTTATTTTCGATATCTAATAGCAGCTAGCACTTAGTACTTGCTTTTTAACCTTTAACCATACTTCTTTTATGTTCGATCATGTATTCAAATTCATGTCGGAATTCCTTCAAAAATCCTTTAATAGGCATTGCAGCGGCATCGCCAAGTGCACAAATCGTTCGACCCATAATATTACCGGCAACGCGATCCAGGTTTTCCAAATCGCCAGCCTTTCCTTCACCTTGTTGGATCCGATGGATCACTCTCGACATCCAGCCGGTTCCTTCCCGGCAAGGCGTGCATTGTCCACAGGACTCTTCATAATAAAAATGGGCGGTTCGCGCGGCTAACTCAACCATGCAAGTGGTCTCGTCTAACACGATCACTGCACCAGAACCTAACATCGATCCCGCTTTGCCAATGGCATCAAAGTCCATGGTGATATCCATCATCACATCCGCCGGCAATATCGGAGAAGAGGACCCGCCAGGGATTACCGCTTTTAATTTGTTACCGGCTAAAACACCGCCAGCGGTTTGTAATAAATCTTTAAAAG
>CAZOBX010000260.1:7380-8119 GCA_964578045.1 uncultured Kangiella sp.
TTCCCAAATTCACTTCGAAATTTCCGGGATTATTGACATGACCAGACACTGAAAATATTTTTGTTCCGCCGTTATTCGGTTTACCTAGATCTAAAAACCACTGCCCGCCATTTTCTAAAATAACCGGAACTGAGGCGTAACTTTCGGTATTGTTAACATTCGTCGGGCGTCCAAAAACCCCATAATTTGCCGGAAAAGGGGGTTTGAATCTGGGCAGGCCTTTTTTACCCTCGATGGATTCAATCAGCGCGGTTTCTTCCCCACAAATATAGGCTCCGCCACCCAAATGATTATGCAATTCAAAACAAAAATCCGATCCTAGAATATTTTCGCCGACCAGATTTTTTTCCCTGGCTTCGGCCAATGCTTGTTCCATCCGGTCGAAAGGTTCAAAAAACTCACCGCGTAAATAGTTGTAACCAACGGTAGCATTCATCACAAAACCCGCGATGACCATGCCTTCGATTAACTGGTGCGGGTTATAACGCAAGATATCGCGATCTTTAAAGGTACCGGGCTCTCCTTCATCAGAGTTGCACACCACGTATTTTTGCCCAGGCATATTTCGCGGCATAAAACTCCACTTTAAGCCCGTTGGAAATCCGGCGCCGCCTCGGCCTCTCAGCGCAGAAAGTTTTAGCTCGTCGATAATTTTTTCATGATCAAGCTTACCTGCGATAATTTTGCGTAAACTGGAATAACCACCAACACTTTCATAAGCTTCCAGAGACCAAGGGGT
>CAZOBX010000261.1:0-4666 GCA_964578045.1 uncultured Kangiella sp.
AGAGATCAAATACAATTTTGTTTATCAGACCTCACATAGTTATTGTTGGGGTTGATTCTTGTCCCCAACCCAGGTTGAGACAACAGCAGTTTACTTTGAAGAAATAGTTGAAATTTTAAAAATGCAAAACTCAGAAAAAATAGATATCACTTACCCTGGCTTTGATTTCGAAAAAGTCCGTGCCGATTTTCCGATCTTATCTCAAATGGTCAACGGTCATTCATTGGTTTATTTTGACAATGGTGCCACCGCGCAGAAACCTTACTCGGTCATCAATGCCATCACAGACTATTACCAGACGACTAACTCAAACGTTCATCGAGGCGCGCATTATTTAAGCGACAAGGCAACAAAAGACTTTGAATCTGCGCGAATCACCATTCAACATTTTATCAATGCCCAACATCGCGAAGAAATTATTTGGACCAGAGGCACCACTGAATCAATTAATCTGGTTGCGCAAACCTGGGGGCGAGAACATATTGGCAAAGATGATGAGATTATTATCTCCACTTTAGAACATCATTCCAATATTGTTCCATGGCAATTACTTTGCCAACAGAGCGGTGCAAAATTAAAAGTCATCAATGTTAAAAACAATGGAGCGTTAGATTTTACTCATTTTCAATCCTTGTTATCCGATAAAACCAAACTAGTTGCCATCGGGCACATATCCAATGCCCTTGGCGTGGTAAACCCGATAGAAGAAATTATCGAGCTATCCCACAAGCAAGGTGCAATCGTATTAATCGACGGCGCTCAAGCCGCACCGCACCTTATCCTTGATATGCAAAAACTTGATTGTGATTTTTACGCCTTTTCTGGCCACAAGATGTTTGCACCGATGGGGATCGGTGTACTTTATGGTAAAAAAGCTTTGTTAGACGCTATGCCGCCATGGCAAGCCGGTGGAGAAATGATTGAAAAAGTGACTTTTGAAAAAACTACCTTCAATCAGTTGCCTTATAAATTTGAAGCAGGCACTCCGAATGTTGCCGGAGCCATTGGAATGGCCGCCGCGGCTGATTACCTTAATTCCATCGATAGGACTCTGCTAGCAAACTATGAAAATTATCTGCTGGATTACGCCACTATCGCCCTGTCCAAAATTGAAGGCCTGCAAATTATTGGCCACGATTGTAAAAAGGCCTCAGTGATCAGTTTTAATATCAGAGATTGCCATTCGCAAGATTTGGGTATGATGCTTGACCAACAAGGCATCGCAGTCAGAACAGGTCATCACTGCGCAATGCCTCTAATGGACGCCCTTGAGATTAGCGGCACCGTAAGAGCATCACTTTGTTTTTACAATACCACTGACGAAATTGATCGCTTATGCCAATGCATTGAAAAAGCAAAATCAATGCTGATTTAATTAGAGAGAACACTCGAAATGACAGTAGAAACATTTAATCCGGATACTATAACACCCGTAAAGTTTAGCCAAAAAGCGCTATCCCATTTGCAAAACCAGGTAACCAAACAATCAGCCAAAGGCATTTTGTTTAATGTTAAAGAAAGCGGTTGTTCCGGTTTTAAGTATCTACTCGAGCTTGCATTTGAAATCGATGAAAATTCAAGAGTTTATCCATTGAACGACGAATTAAATCTGTATGTTAATAATGACATCGTTAATCTCATCCGCGGAACTCTAGTCGATTATGTACAGGAAGGTGTCAATCATCGTTTAGATTTTAAAAATCCAAATGCCACTGCAAGCTGTGGCTGTGGCGAAAGTTTTAGCGTGGAACAACAATAATGAGTTCAATCCGTAAAATGGTTGTTGCGTTACAAGATTGCCCGGCCCGTTTGGTTCCTGCGGGAACCAAAATCGTAATCCCTAAAGATACTTTTGTCACCATCACCCAAGATCTTGGCGGAAACTATACAGTTACCATCAATGGCAATATGGCCAGAGTTGATGGGACTGATGCAGCTGCACTCGGACTAAAAGCTGAATCTCTTCACTTTGATACGCCCTCGGATGAATTAATATCGGAGCAACATGTCTGGCAAGCTCTCAAAAGCATTTATGACCCAGAGATCCCGGTAAACCTTGTCGACCTCGGTTTGATCTATGAAGTCAATATCGATCAAAATAACAAATCAATCGAAATTATTATGACTCTAACTGCTCCTGGTTGTGGAATGGGCCCAGTGTTGGTCAGCGACGTGAAATATCGCACGGCTAAGGTTCCAAACGTCAAACATGTAGAGGTTGAACTGGTATTCCTGCCTGTTTGGGATCGAAACATGATGAGCGATGAAGCAAAACTCGAAACGGGGATGTTTTTTTAAAATGACGACCAGCGACGACATTGTTGACACGCTTAGTTTTTTCGACAGCTGGGAAGATCGCTATCGATATATGATTGACCTGGGAAAGGAAATTCCTGCAATGCCAGACAGCTTAAAAACAGACGATCGAATCGTTCCGGGCTGCCAAAGTCAGGTGTGGATCGAATTTAAAATAGAAGACAATAAATTCATCTTCCAAGTAGATAGCGATGCTTTGATTGTTAAAGGGCTTCTCGCTATTGTGATGGCTGCTTATCAGAAAAAATCTGCAATCGATATTTTAGCTTTTGATATAGAAAATTACTTTCAAGAATTAGATTTGGTAAAACATCTTAGCCCAACGAGAGGCAATGGACTGAAAGCCATGGTGGAGAAAATCAAACGCATTGCTAGGACCTGATCTGTCATTCGCTATCAGTCAATTTAACCTCGATTTCGCCGAGCTCCATCGAGGCTACAAATTATCAAACTTGCACTGGCTGATTTTCACTCTGTTCAACAACGTTATTCAGTTTGATTGGTTTAATCAACAATAACATCACAGGTAACAGGGTCAGGTTCGCCAACAATGCAACAAACATTGCCAGGCTAGTAAACAATCCAAAATATATTGAAGGCATAAAGTTGGACAAAACTAATACTGAAAAACCTGCGATAATGGTAATCGACGTAAAATACATGGCGCGAGCTATGGTATCGTGACAGGCATACATGGCTTTGGTGTAATCACCGAATCTTTTATATTCTGCTTTAAACCGATGGATATAATGAATGGTATTATCTACCGCAATACCAATACTTATTGCTGCGATAGTAATCGTCATCATATCCAAGGGTATGCCAGACCAGCCCATTAAACCCAAAACAAAAAACGCCCCAATCAAGTTAGGAAACATGCCAATTACGGCTAATTTAATGGATCTAAACAAAACGACAAACATCAATAAAATAATTCCAAAAACAACACCCAGGGTCAAAATTTGTGATTTAAATAAACTCTCTAGCATATTATTATACAAAATTAACATACCGGTAAAATGAAAATGCTCTTCCGGTATATTCATCTCCTCGGTAAGAAATTGGCTAATATCGGCCAATAGTTGATTTCGATTTAAATTTGGATCCGATTCTCTTACCCTGATCAAAAATCTAACCTCATCATTTTCGCGGTCATAAAATGGCGCCAATACTTGCTCCCTCAATTCCTGAGGGATCTTTTTTTCAAGCAGAGACAACTGAAAATCATCCAGCCTCTCGTTACCGTTAATTTGCTCAACAATTTGTAAACCGGCAGCTAATGACAGTACTTTTCCAGTGACCTCTATTGCTGAGAGATAATTTTGAATTTTATGCAATTTGTCAATCCCAAAGGATGTCATCCAAAGACGAGGGGACTCAACAGGTGCCAGATCAGCAAAAGCGTCATCATCTTCAAACTCATCATCTTCAAACTCATCATCTTCACTGGCTTCTTCAACAAATGCGAAGTCGGCTTCAATCGCTCCACGTTCAATAATAATTTCTAAAGGAGTCGTACCACCTAACTCCGTATCAATCACTTTCATACCCTGATAAATTTCAGTATCGGTTTTAAAGTAATCAATAAAACGGTTATCAACCGACAGATAACCAATGCCCCAAGCACTGACACTGCTGACCAAAACAGCCACAACGGCGACTTGCCAACGCCAGCGATCGCTGACTGCAGCTAGCATATTGGTAAACGCAAAAAATGCGCCCTCTTTTCTTTCATCCAGTGAGGTTTTCTTGCGGATCAACATGAGTAAAGGGAATAAAGTAAAAGCGATCACAAAAGCAAGGCTGACTCCCATGATCATCATCTTTCCGAAATCAATAACAGGTCTGATATCGCTGACCATTAAAGAACCGAACGCCACGATGGTGGTTAAACTGGTGTAGGCGCAAGGGGTAAACATAGAAGACATGGTTTCCAGCACTTTGTCATCGTAGCTCAGCATTTCGAAATCTCTTTCGACCTGTCGAAAACGGACAATAAGATGGATCATCAGTGACATGGTGATAATCAGTAGCAAAGCGACAAAATTGGATGAAATAACCGTCACAGGCCAATCTAACCAACCTAATATTCCAATGGCGGTAACCGCCGTAACAATACAACAGCCTAAAGTAATAACGATCCAGCGCAGTCGTCTAAAGATGAAAGCCTGTATCAATATCAGAATAACAAATACACCTACTCCAAAAACAATCAGATCACTTTTTACAAATTCGACCATATCATGAGCAATCATCGGAATGCCGCCCAAATAAATTTTACCGACATCTTGGTAACTTTGTTTTAAACTTCTTATGGAATTAATAACATTAGCATTTCTTTGAGAAACCT
>CAZOBX010000261.1:4676-8094 GCA_964578045.1 uncultured Kangiella sp.
AGCTGCCAATTCATATGGCGTTAATTTTTCTTTTTTTTGTTTCCACTGGAGCTTTCGTAATTCATCATTTAACAAAAAATAGTTTTTATTGCCTTTTAAGTTGGCTTGCATGGCGGTTGTTTTGCCATCTTCACTGATTAGTAGATTCAAATACAAAGGGATCGACAATAAATCCTTTTTGGCTTTTAACAGGTCGACATTTTTATCTTTTATGAAATAGATATCATTCTCAATATTACCCAAACTAACGGTTGCAGGGTCAAAAATTGGAGCATCAATTAAGGAAACAACCACTTCGACTTCTGGTAGCTCTGCGATCTGATTACGTAATGCGGTCAATTGTTTGATAGATTCTTCAGAAAACAATTCTTTTTCTGGTGAAAAAGTTATAAACAAATAATCATCGGTACCGTATTTTTTTTTGACTTTGCGATAATATTCTAATGACTGGTCATTCTCTAATACCAGTGAATCCGCAGAAGCATCCATCCTGAAACTATCAGCATGTGATGCCACCACGAGAATGACTGCAATAACGAAAATAAAAGTTACTACGGTATGACGAATAACAAAATCTGTATATAAATGCTTTAGCCAATTTGGCATGGTTTTCCCTTACTTTTGATTATTTTGTATGTTGATCAATATAAGAACTAATAATAGAGTTTAAACCAATTTTAATCTTTCATTATATTGTAAATAGGAACAGCAACCTTTATTCAATAGGTATAAATACCAATACCAGCCGTTTACCACGCTACCATTATTTACATTAAATCTGAATATTAACTGAATAAGCCCTTTTTCTCCGAATTTCACCGGATTTATTGATGAATTTCAAACCATCCGCTAGTTATTGCGAATAACATGTTCTCTACTAACCGTTGCACGCTGAACCCTAACTATATCCCTATTTCGAGTTTGTTGAGTGTATTTCTACGACTATTCTGTATACAGCTATCCGTGTACCCCCTTTCCTTAGCGGGTCTTGTAATTATCTAGTTTGCGACCTTCAGACCGACTTTTATTCCACAGGCCGGCCTATTGATTATTTTACCATTTAGACAGCAAAATTACGCCTTAGGTAAAGTCACTCCGGTCTGACCCTGATATTTACCACCTCGGTCGGCATAAGATGTCTCACAAACTTCATCGGCTTCAAAAAATAACATTTGAGCAACCCCTTCGTTAGCATAAATTTTTGCGGGCAAAGGCGTAGTATTCGAAAATTCCAGAGTGACATGCCCTTCCCACTCAGGTTCTAAAGGTGTCACGTTGACAATAATACCGCAACGGGCATAAGTTGATTTACCCAAACAAACGGTCAAAATATTTCGTGGAATACGGAAAAATTCAACGGTGCGCGCTAGCGCAAAAGAATTAGGTGGAATAATGCACACATCCGAAGTGATATTTACAAAACTCTTATCGTCAAAGTTTTTGGGGTCAACCGTCGTTGAGTGAACATTAGTGAAGATTTTGAATTCGTTGGAACATCTTACGTCATATCCATAGCTGGAAGTACCGTAGGAGATAATCCGGTTGCCATTCTTCTCTCTTACTTGACCCGCTTCAAAAGGCTCAATCATGCCTTCTTTCGCCATGCGTCTCATCCATTTATCTGACTTAATGCTCATTTTTACTCACTTAGATTTAATTTCTTACTGCAGAAAAATTCTACCACGAATGGTACGAAAAGCACGAGCGGTTCATCGTTTTGCGCATCCTTCATGCCTTTTAGTTATTTGCTGTTCACCATGAGTTTCTATGCAGGCTTCCAGGAGGAAATCTCAATCCCCTGGGCTCCTTTGGAGAAATCCTTGCCCAATACCGATAAATTAGCGGTTAAATTTCGAGCTATCTTGCGATAGATTTGGCTGATTTCACTGTCAGGATCATCGGCGACTGTTGGATTACCCGCATCCAACCCCTCGCGAATTGACATGCTTAAGGGTAATTGGCCCAACAAGGGGATCTTGTAATCCTGTGACAAGTATTTGCCACCGCCCTCACCAAATATTGCTTCCTGATGGCCACATTCACTACAAATATGAGTCGCCATATTTTCAACGACGCCCATCACCGGAATGGATACTTTTTCAAACATGGTAATAGCTTTCTTAGCGTCCGCAAGCGCTAAATCCTGTGGGGTTGTCACTATCACAGCGGCAGTGACCGGGATTTTTTGTGCCATGGTGAGTTGGATATCACCGGTACCAGGCGGTAGGTCGATAATCAAATAATCCAATTCTCCCCATTGGGTGTCTCTGACGATTTGCTGCAATGCCGACGATGCCATTGGTCCTCGCCAAACCATCGCCTGTTTTTCGTCCACTAAAAAACCAATCGACATGGCTTCTAAGCCGTGGGCTTTGAGTGGCAAAATGGTCTTTTTATCTTCAGAACTTGGTCTCGCGTCAGGGATGCCCAACATGATTGGAACGCTGGGACCATAAATATCAGCATCCAACAAACCGACATTGGCACCTTCTTTTTGCAGTGCCAGCGCCAAGTTCACGCTGGTCGTTGATTTACCCACACCGCCTTTACCGCTGGCAATGGCAATGATATTTTTGACTTTGTTAAGCGGAGCAACACCGGCTTTGGTTTCATAAGCTACCAAATGCTGTGTTATCACGATATTAAAGTCTGTTGTTGGCCATTTTACCAACAAAACCCTATTCAGCTCTTCAGTCAAAGCCTGGATGATCCCCTCGCAAGGAAACGGCAATCGAATATTGATTTCAACGGAGTCATCTTTTATATCCGAATCCGTAACAAAATCGACCAATTTCAGATTAGCGGGAAAACTGATAAAAGAGGTTGAGCGAATGAGCTCTAGCAGTGTTTGTTGTTCCAACATGAGATTAAATCTTGGCAAAGTTAAATATAGCGAGATTATACCCTAATACTTAATCCGAATACTCACCAATTTTGTAGTTAATTAATGATGAATAAAATCAAAAAAATCGGTATAGTTGCGGCTATCGTTAATACAACTAAGCAGTCGAATCAAGAGCTCTAATGACCCAAGATTTATTAGCATCAAACGGAAACCGCAGGATCCTTATTACTAGCGCACTGCCTTACGCCAATGGCCCTGTTCATATTGGCCACATGCTGGAATATGTGCAAACCGATATCTGGTCTCGATTTCAGAAACTGGTGGGTAACGAATGTTATTACGTGTGTGCAGATGATACTCATGGCACCCCAATTATGCTAAGCGCGCAAAAGCAAAATATTAGCCCCGAAGAGTTGATTGCCAAAAGTCATATTGATCACTTGCGGGATTTTACCGCCTTTGGTATTGACTTTGATAATTTTCACTCAACTCATAGCGAAGAGAATAAATTTTATACAGAAACAATCTATAACCGATTGTTAGAAAATGGTCATATCGCGCGCCGAACCATCA
>CAZOBX010000262.1:0-7978 GCA_964578045.1 uncultured Kangiella sp.
GCCATCTATTCCTTACAAAAAGACCTGACTGAATTTCAATCAGGGCTCATCAATAATATATCGCAAACGCTTTTATCTATCAGCAACAACAATAAAAACCTCTGGATTGTTCCTTATAAGAAAGTTAGAGATTATCAGGCTCTCAATCTGGAACAAGCACATAAAACCTTTGGCGTAAATCTAATAATTGACGTTAACTTATCCTACCAGGATGACAAACACCTGATTCAGTTAAACCTTATCGACTCAAGCAAGTTAACTTCACTTAAAACCATTCAGGTAGAGCAAAACACTAATAACATCGCCAGCTTACAAGAGAGTATCAATAGCGCGACACTACAACTCTTAGACTTGTCTAATAGGCCACAAATCCGCAAAAAACTGGCGTCTATCGGTACTACAAATCCGCAAGCGTTCGAAGCATATACCCAAGCATCAGGATTGTTACAGCGAGCCGATCAAACAAACAATACACAACAAGCCATTCAGTTATTTGAAGTGGCGCTACAACATGACCCTGATTTTTTGGCAGCAAAAGCGAAGCTAGCGGATAGTTATTGGCTTTTATACATTGAAAGCAAAAATATCGATTACGCTAAAAAATCTGAAGACTTGTACGAAAAACTTCTTTTAAAGCAACCCGACGACATAAACTCCTATTTAAGCCTTGGTAAGTTGCATAAGGCTTTGGGACGTTATGGCACCGCTTTGGCTTCCTACCAGTTAGCGTTGCAATACAACCTAAATACCGCTGAAGTATTCGAAGGCATGGCTGGTGTCTATGAAAAAACGGGTGAACTAAAATTATCCGAAGAATATTATTTAAAGGCGGCTAAAGTTAAGCCTGAATATTGGGATGGGTATAATGATATGGGGGCATTTTATCTTCGCCAGGGGCGTTACCAGGATGCCGCCGATCAGTTTCAAAAAGTTGTTGCGCTAACGCCTGATAATGCCTGGGGATATAGCAATCTCGGCTCGGCTTATTGGTACTTAGGCAAACTTGATAAAACAATTGATAATTTTCAACGCAGCCTGAATATCAAAGAAGACTATTCTCTTTTAAAAAATTTGGCGACCCTTTATTTTTATGAAAACAACTACCAGAAAGCCGCCAAACTATACGCTAAAGCGACATTGCTGAATGACAAGGATCACTCACTTTGGAGCAATCTGGGCGGCGCCTATCACTACGCAAACAATGATCCAGCGTTAGTGAGTTCGGCATTCAGAAAGGCGCTTGAGTTAGCCAAAAAGCAATTGGAATTATTACCGCGGGATATTGATCTCAATGTTAATTTAGCCTCATATTATGCCTGGCTTGGTGAATCAGCTTTAGCCAAACAACATTTGGTTATTTTAGAAAGTACTTCTTCACTTTCGGCTAACAGGCTTTTTCAAGTTGCGGTGATATATGAATTACTTATGGAGTCTACTGTTGCCCTTGACTGGATTGAGAAAGCGTTACAGAAAGGATTTCCCAAAAAGTATATTTTATTGTCACCTGATTTGGCTGAGTTAAGCAAAACAACTTCGTTTCAGCGTTTAATTTCTGAATATTAATGTCGATTTTTATCGGCTTCAAGCCTTTCAACACAATAATCTGAAGCATTGATATAAATGAAAATAAGTAACTATCGTTTAATAAACAAGGAGAATACGATGTCAAAAGATCCAAATGTTCCGCTAAAAGTCGTCTACATTTATGGAAATCGCCATGATGGTAAAGAAGGCAGCATTGAAATTAAACCCAATATAGATCTGGAAGTTAACGATGAAGATGCTTTTGCCATTATGTTTTTCAAAGACGATAGACTGCCTGACGACAACATCTGCGTAACCCTCAGTTCCAGTTATCAGTTAGAAGATATTTTTGACACTCACGATCCGGCCTCCAGATACCCGCTGGATTCAGATGGCAGAGTCGAGTTGCAAGATAACCGCTTTGTAGAGTTAATAGTAAAGCTTAAAAAAGAACTACTTTGTAAGGAAATTGATGTATCAGTCAACGTTGAGTGGGCAAATCTGCCCGATAAAGGTGATGTCTTTTATCCACCGGAAATGGAAATCAAGGTAAAACCCTAATAACCTACTCCCTACAGGTCAATACCAGCCTAATTCTCAACTGAATTTGGTTGGTGTTTTCCAGGGTCTGTTTATGTTTCATACTTCATCACTGTTGCGGCTAAAATATTGTCAATCTAGGCGCGACGAATGTGGTTTGGTTATTCCAAATGAATGAGGAGCAACAACGAGTGGCGGTATTTTAGCCACAACCCGAAGGGCCGGGCGCTTTTTCCGTCTAACGTCGTTATCAGTCGCTCATTTAGAATGACTAAACCACACTCCTTCTGCCTTGTTAGTCAAAAAAAGCGCCTCGGCAGTGGTGAAGTATGAAAGATAAACAGACCCTAGCTTTCCTAACATTCATAGACTAATTGCACGGGTCTAAATAGAGCGCGTTCATTGTTTGTGGGTGCCATTTTAACCCCTATATCACATCACTAATGTTCAGTTAATCAACCTTTAACCTAAATTAATCAGTTGAATCACGAGAAATAGCGCCAGTCCACGGCGCGCCTCGCTATGCGAAAAATCGGCTCATCACCAGTAAGGTGACTACTCAATTTTTCACTACGCCAATCACACCGTGATCTAGCACTCTTTCCACGAATTCAACTGATTATTTTAGGTTTAAAACTAATTTCATATTTTATGAGCTTTTTTCTGAACTGTTTACGTAATTAATATTATGAGAAGTATTTTTTACTAAACCTGTTTACTCTGCGCTGAAATATACAGATATGAGATACACAATCTCTGGTATTTAAAAACACAGTAATCAACAAGGACGTGAAGCCATGAATATTTTAGTTATTGAAGACCAACCGGCTTATAGTATTGGGCTAATAGCTATTCTTAGAAGTTTTTTTAGTTTAAAAAACATTGCTTGTGAATCCTGTTTATCTAAAGGTATTGAACAACTCAACACCAGGGGTAAAAATATTGACATCGTTTTTATCAGTGTTAATGAGCTGAATAGAGAATTGATAGAATCACTTAATAGTGACACTGATTCAACAGAAAAACCGCCAATTATTCTCTTGTCTTCATTAGATGAATCGCGGCAACAAGAACTACAAGAAATACCCGACATCAGTGCCATTATTTCGAAAAGTGCCAATCAAGAAGACATGCTGAACCAGGTCAAGTCGATCCTGATTAAAAATGGCTTTAATCCCTCCCCAAATAATCATTCAGGTAATCAATTGGTTAAAGACAATCCGTTTATACAAGGAAATAAGAAAAATAAAATGGTAAGCCATGCTCACCAGAAAACCCAGTCGTCACTTAGCAACACCTGTTTCGAGTTCAATGTGAGTGCAGATGAAGAGCATACTTTTCTAACAGCAGAACATCATCAGCAAGCGTTTGATTTTAGCGAGCGGGTTCATCACTACTTATTACTCATTCTAGCCAGACAACGACAAGAAGATCATCAAAAAGGATTTGATGAGGAGAGCCAGGGCTGGATTGAAATTTCGGAACTGCAAGATATGCTGGGGCTCGACTACTGTCACCTCAACATTCAAATATTCAGAGCCCGTAAACAAATCAACACTGAAATGAGTTCGAATAAGAGGCTAGTCGAAGTATTACAAAGACGAGTTGGTAGTATTCGATTTGCAGGTAGGAATTGTAATATTTACAGGGCAGGAAAGTTAGAATCGACTTATCAGATCAATAATGCCCCTTCGGTTGAATACTCAACAGCTTTAGACAGTGTGGCCTAGAGAAATAGCGCTATAGTTACTTCATCGAATCTGACAGGCGAACGCGAAACAAACCAAAATATTCAAGAAGCCCCATCACGTAACCGCGCCAGTGCTTCTACAGCCCAAATCAGTCTATCGTAGGACGTCGAGGTCACTATCTGGCGACAGATTTCAAAGTAGTCACGGATCTCAGATTGCGGTTTGATCATTTCGTGAAACAAGCTGCCGAGGCGTTCGGCTCGCTCTCTTATATCACCTTTGTCGTCTATAAGACTATTTGCGATAATCTGGAGTTGCGTGTCAATTTCACCATGAGAACGTACCGGCAGATAATCGGAAGGCCACGATGGATCGACAAATGCGCGCATAGATAACTTGATGAACGGACGACCCATACTTAAAACTTGAGTGAGGCTGCCCTGGCCTTCAAAAATAGGAGGAAGCTGACTTTTACGATAGATTCTGTCCATCACCCAATGGCTCTTGTTGCCAGTCACCGTGCAAATAACAATAGGATAACGGGTCATCGCTTCGAGCACTCTCCTTTGTCCGTCCAAAGTCGTGACGGGCTCCTTAATAACGTGCACTTTCTCCCTCGATAATTCTCGTTCAACTTGTGGCCACATCGTAATAGGCGTTGAGCCCATGTCCAGAGACACATTCAGTAAAAGCGAGCACACTCCGCTAGTATCATGCAAGTTTAATAACGCCCGGCCGACATTACACCATACCGTCGCACCAGAGCTTTCCATAGGTTGACCTTTGCCCATACCGTAAAGTGGACAAATAGAAAAAGGATGGGAACTATCGGTACTTTCCAGGGCTGCGTCAAGAAGAGAAGTTACCAATCGGTCTGGCATGCTAGACGCGACATTCCGCTCTTCGGAACTGTTGTCGTCGCGCTCGGTAAAGGGCATGCGTCGGAAAGCAAAGGGGACTTCGATGTTCGGGTTTTCACGTGGTGCACGCATGTTAGAACCCGAGTTGAGCACGACTGACTCAAACCCGTCGCACATCACCATCTCAGCACCACCCGCCCAACCGAACGGCTGTAAAGCAATCAAACTCTCACTATTAAGCTTTTGATAAGTGGTAACTGGATCGTCGATTGCCCCAGAGAATGCATAACGGACCCGTGATAGAGAGCTCCATCGGGGCCATCCGCACAATTCGACCTTAACTCCATCAAGCACAGTCCCACCCACAATTGATCTGGCCTTTTGCAGCGCATCGGCATCGTTGCAGACAAATTCGAAAACCAGATCTTGACTAAGACTTCTTGGCCGACGTGGACTTCGCATCCAACAAATCAATTTGCGCGCCAGCGTCACTGTCGCAGATTGATGCCCCTTATTGGAACCCGTCTCTACATAGAAGCGTATACGTTTCTCATCCCCCAATGTAGCTAATAGAGAAAGTCCTCGTTCAGGAGACTCAGCATCTGGCAAACAATTTTGTACTGGCGTAGAGGAGCGACGAGTGCACCTCAAAACTCGTGCTCTTTTGGCAAGCCCAGTAACCGATCGCAATAACTTACTCAGATCTGTAGCAATGCCCAAAAGCTCATCCAATGCGACAAGAATATCGGGAAACTCCACTGTGTCGTCGTGAGAGCGAATCAAATTGAAAGTTGCCCAGGCGACTGTCTCATACGGCTCAGAATCCCAACCTGAAATCGATTGGACCACCTTACGTAGCGCTACCCCCTCAATCTTAGGCATGAGAAATAAACTCGTTATAGTGCTGCCGGCAATACTGGAAAAAAGACCACCTAAAGCCTACCAAAAACATGCTTCTCCCCCTGCTTAACAAAGTTATGTTTAATTCAATCGGTTTTATATATGGCACATTAAAAGTTTAACAAAAAGTTTTAGTAGGACACCATTACACGCTATTACACTGTGTCTAGGTTTACATCTCAGAAATACCAGCAACCTATTCATGTATCACTTAACTGCTAAACAGCAGACGACCCAAGACACCTTCTGAGATAACACCTTCTATTTATTAACAATAGCCTCATCAAAAAACACACAGCAGGAGCAAACAGGATTATGTGGGGAAGATAATATATAAAGTAGTACTATCTCGCATACCAACTAAGCTTCGCTCTTCTTTAACGGCACACTCAAAAGTAACCGATAATAATGTGGCAATACATAACCTCCTGTAGCGCCATGTCTATCCATAAGTATCAGTCATGTTAAAGGAATCTTAGTTAGATTAAGTATCGTTGACCAAACATTCATATTTTTGAGTTTCCCACAATTCCCTGAACATATCTAAATATCATTTTAAGCTACCCCATCAAATATCTAAGTAATAAAAAACTATAACAAGGTTAAAAATAGCTTGAGCCTGAGTTAAGAGAAAACAAATTGAAAACATTGTAAATTGAAAAATGGGCCCGACCATTTTTATTTTTTTAAAATTTAAAAAATTTCCATCTGTAATTAAATGTAATGTTTTGTATAAAATATTTGTTACATAATATTGTTTTTGAAAAAACACATATTCAATATTTCAAGGCTGAAACACGCTCTAAGACTCGTAAAAATCAATTTTTTTATTTATCCTTATTTAATGGAGAAGCATTAAATAATAGTTTTATGGATAAAATCATGTATATATGTTTTAAATGTCGAAAATTTGCAAGCATTGGTCCAGGCTATTGCTGGAAATGTGGAAATAGGTTAAAGAAAAAAAGTGACATACCCCAAATACAGTTCATCGCACCTGGCATCACTCCACTAATAGAATTAGCGCCGTTTTCAGGTCTAGGTCAACAACTAGGTGGGGATCATTCGCCCTCTCGTCTTTTGGACATGGTCGGAATGCCTCGTCGAGCAAAGGTAACATCCCACCCTGCTTTAAAATGTCCGGCAATGATGAGTGCTGAACGCCACGAAATGTTGCTCACGATCAGAGAATACATGGAGCTCAATTACCTTGACGATGTGTTAGTCTTTGGTGCAAGCAAAGAAATAGAATACCCTTTTCTTTGCACTCCCTGCTGTAGAATTACCATGGTTAGCCTTGACTATAACGACATCCCTAATGTGCTAAAGGGGCTTCAAAGCTGTTGCGATAATGTTGAGTTACTTCAAAAAAATAAATCCCTTAACTGTGTGCAATTAAAAGTGTCTACCGCTTACTCTCAAATTCCGTTAACAATTAAATTATTACAAATGACTTATGGTCAATTCAAAACCATATCACCTTCGAAACGTTATAATTGTTTAATTGACAAAGCCTCATGGCTATATACCGATCCTGACGGTTGGGCAGATTACCTTTATAAACTAAAGGTTGATGGATTTCTAATAACCGATTTTGATTACACTTGGGAAGGCGCAGCGCCCTGGTTGATTGAAGTATTTGGCTTATACGATGTGACCAATAGTGTGCTGGGATACTATCGCAAAAGAAATGTTGGTTATGGATATGATGGTGACTCTGCACGTGTATATGTGAAGGTAAAAGAAATCCCACAATCTTTAATGATGAAAGCACTTAAAACTGCCGCCAATTTAGATTCATTACTAAAACTCTATCGCTACCCAAAAATGGATTTAGTTGGCTCATGGTTAGACTGGAGTGAATTCCGTTCTCGCGCTAACTTAATTATGGAAATTGTTCGACTTGCTCGAAAATTAGATCCATTTCGCTATGGTTCACTCGCCTTACGTCTTGTAAAATTTCATCAACAGATCATAAGATGGATTGACATTAAGGAGCAAGCCGACAGAGAAGCTGGCGAGCATTATCTCGATTGAGAGTCAATTGAATTAATATTCAGTGCACAAGTCAACATTCTTCAAAACCTCTAGAAAACCTCTAGGGTCATTCAGTTGAATATGCAGAGACATTGGATAGTGTGGCCTAGAGGGGTAATTTGATGATTATTGCATGACTAACTACTGACTGATAGTGGTAGTAATTGTCAATTAAACTGGCTTCTCTGCCCTATTTTCATATTTTTAAACTCACATGAATTGTCGCTGCAGTTTATGTTTTTGTCGTTTCTGTTCATCTTGTTAATTTCATCTAATGTCCATATACTCATTGACTGGTTTAAGTTTTTTTTTCTAACATATAAGTCGATTGAAGCCGTGAAGTGATATATTAGAAGCCTAATGTCTTCTGCTATCTCAGACTGTGTGAAAACGATCGATATTTATCTTGATTTGTGATCTAATGAT
>CAZOBX010000263.1:0-7958 GCA_964578045.1 uncultured Kangiella sp.
TTACTGGGGGAATGGACTTCTGGCCTTAGCTGCTTTGACCCCGAAACAAATATTAAAACCGGGTTTATGCCGCAAGGAGTCGGCGCCGATTTAATTGCGACCTTAGACGGATTTTCCAGGCAGCAAGTCGATGAGTTTGCTGTCCAATCCCACCAAAAAGCTTCAGCCGCCCAGCTAAGGGGGGCATTTGACCGATCAATCGTTCCTGTTAAAGATCGCAATAATCAAGTTATCCTGGACCATGACGAAATGGTCAGGACAGATTGTACCAATACCACCCTGGCAAAACTAAAACCTTCATTCGCACAAATGGGTGCAATGGGTTATGACAATGTCGCACGCGAAAAATATCACTGGGTCGAATCAATTGACCATGTGCATAGTCCCGGTAACTCATCGGCGATCGTAGATGGCGCGGCCGCTGTCCTGGTGGGTAGTCAATCGATGGCCGCTCAATTTGGACTGCAACCAAGGGCAAAAATTATTGCCACCGCTTTAGTCGGCACCGATCCGACGATTATGCTCACTGGGCCGGTGCCAGCCACCGAAAAAGCCCTTAAAGTGGCTGGCCTAAACATCACCGATATCGACTTGTTCGAGGTGAATGAAGCATTTGCTTCAGTGGTGATGCGGTTTCAAAAAGCGCTCAATGTGCCGTGGGATAAAATTAATGTCAATGGCGGAGCAATAGCCATGGGGCATCCACTGGGCGCAACCGGTGCGATGATTTTAGGCACCCTGTTAGATGAACTCGAATCGCGACAATTAAAGCGCGGATTAGCGACCTTATGTATCGGCGGCGGTATGGGTATTGCGACCATTATTGAGCGGGTTTAGGAGACGATAGCAAATGAAAGTAATCAATTATCAAAAAGACAACAATGACATCGTCCACTTAATCCTCGATAAACCGAATGCCAGCGCAAATTTAATGGACCTGGCGTTTGACGAATCTCTCGCTGAAGCAGTAAAACAATTATCACAAGATAACTATCGAGGCGTCATTATTCGCTCGGCTAAAGCCACTTTTTTTGCCGGTGGTGATTTGACCATGCTTTCCGAAGTAACCGATGAGAATAGCCAGCAATTATTCCAGATGACAGAATCGATAAAGGCGTCAATGCGGCTACTGGAAACTCAAGGTAAACCCGTGGTGGCCTGTATTGCCGGCGCAGCGCTAGGTGGCGGGTGGGAAACTGCGCTGGCTTGTCATTATCGGATCCTGGTTGATAATCCCAAAATCAAACTGGGGTTGCCGGAAGTAACACTGGGGCTGATGCCGGGCGCAGGTGGCATTACCCGCACCGTTCGTTTGTTGGGAATACAGGCCGCGATTCCGCTGCTGGCAGAAGGCCGGTTAATCAATCCGGCAAAAGCCCTTGAATTAGGACTGATCCACTCATTGGTCAATGAAGAGAGCGAATTAATTGACACAGCAACCGATTTTATCCTATCAAAAGAATCGGCTACGCAGCCTTGGGATAAAAAGGAATATCGCTTAACTGGCGGGCTACCTTCACACCCCAAAGTGGCTCAAATGATAGCAATCGCTCCCGCCATGTTGCGGCAAAAATCGAAAGGGGTATATCCTGCACCCGAATCTATTTTGGCAGTCATGGTGGAAGGTGCTCAAGTCGACTTTGAAACGGCAACCCGCATTGAGACGCATTATTTTGTAGAGTTGGCTCGAGGCCAGGTGGCAAAAAATATGATCAACACATTATGGTTTCAAATGAATGAGAGCAAAGCGTTGATAGGAAGACCACAAGGCATACCCAAGCAAACCGTAAAAAAAGTCGGCATCCTTGGCGCCGGGATGATGGGGGCAGGCATAGCCTACGCTTGTGCGGTCCGCGGTATTTCCGTAGTGTTGAAAGATGTGGCCATGGAAAATGCAGATAAAGGAAAACGATACAGTCAAAATCTATTACACAAATTGATTGCAAAGGGTCGTATGAGCGAAGAGAAGTCGCAAGCGATCTTAAATTTAATTCAACCCACTGAACGAGCCCAAGATTTGAGCGGCTGCGACCTGGTGATCGAAGCGGTTTTTGAAAATCGTGAGTTAAAGGCGCAAGTCACAGAAGAGGCGGAATCTCAGTTAGACCACAGCGTAGTGTTTGCTTCCAATACTTCAACGCTACCCATCACCGGTCTGGCGAAAGCGTCTAAACGGCCGGGCCAATTTATCGGTCTGCACTTTTTTTCACCGGTGGATAAAATGCAGTTGGTGGAAATTATTTGTGGTGAAAAAACCAATAAGCAAACGCTTGCGCGTTGCTTTGATTTTGTTTTGCAAATTGCTAAGACGCCGATCCTTGTCAATGATTCACGCGGTTTTTTTACCTCGCGAGTATTTGCCACTTTTGTCAAAGAGGGGATCGCGATGTTAGCTGAAGGAATTAAACCCGCATCGATCGAAAACGCCGCTTTTCTGGCCGGATTTCCGGTAGGACCATTGGCCATCAGCGATGAAGTCACTTTATCGCTGATGGCGAAGATTAAGAAACAGACCATCAATGATCTAGCTGAACGAGGAGAAAACTATAACCCCCATCCCGCTGAAAAAGTGATTGACAGAATGCTTGAATTAGAACGTGCCGGAAAATCAACCGGAGGTGGTTTTTACGATTATCCTGCGGGGGGAAAAAAGCATTTGTGGCAAGGACTCGAAAAGCATTTTAGCGATTGCAGAAACAATAACGACGCATCACCTGGTAGCTTAAATGAATTGAAGGACCGATTGTTATTTATTATGGCGATAGAAACCCTGCGTTGCTTACAAGAAAAAGTATTAACGTCAGTTCGCGATGCCAATATCGGTTCCATTTTAGGGATCGGTTATCCCGCGTGGACTGGTGGGGCAATTCAATTTATTAATCAAACTGGCATAGCAGAATTCGTTGCGCAAGCCAATCGGTTAGCGGAAAGTTATGGTGAGCGTTTTTCGCCACCTGAATTATTAATTAAAAAAGCTGAAAAAGGCGAGAGGTTTGAAAAATGATCCCACGTAACATTTATGATAGTGACCTGGAATATTTCCGAGATACGGTTGCAAAATTTTTACAACAACATGCGGTTCCTTTTCATGAAAAATGGGAAGAACAAGGACAAGTTTCTCGTGAACTTTGGTTGAAGGCAGGTGCACAAGGGTTCTTATCGCCAACAGTCCCTGAAGAGTATGGTGGCGTCGGTGCCGATTTCCGCTATAACGCGATTGTCGATGAAGAAGTCGCTCGCTACGGCCTCTCGGGTATCGGCTGGGGATTGCACTCCGACATCGCGGTACCTTATATCATAAGACTCGGCAGTGAAGAGCAGAAACAAAAATACCTCCCCGGTACCGTTAGCGGTGAAATTATAACAGCCATTGCGATGTCAGAACCTGCCGCCGGATCCGACTTGCAAGGCGTAAAAACCAGCGCGGTACTCGATGGCGATGAATATGTGATCAATGGTTCAAAGACATTTATCACCAATGGGCAAATGGCTGACCTGGTGATTGTGGTCGCTAAAACCGATCCTTCTGCGGGAGCCAAAGGGGTTAGTTTATTCTTAGTAGAAGCCGGTATGGCGGGCTTTAGTCGTGGTAAAAATCTTAAAAAAATCGGTATGAAAGCACAAGATACTTCGGAATTATTTTTTGATAATTTACGTGTACCTCGATCGAGTTTACTCGGTGAAGAAGGCATGGGGTTTATTTATTTAATGCAGGAATTACCACAAGAACGATTATCAGTGGCGCTCTATGCGATCGCCAACGCAGATTCTATTCTCAAACAAACCGTCGAATATGTAAAAGATCGAAAGGCGTTTGGTCAATCGGTTGCCAAGTTCCAAAATACCCAGTTTAAACTAGCCGAGGCGGCAACAAAAATAGTCACCACTCAAGTGTTTATTGACCGTTGTCTGGAATTGCATATTGGCGGAAAATTGGACCCGGTGGCGGCAGCGCAAGCAAAATTAGTTGCAACAGAAGTACAAAACGAAGTGATTGACGAATGCCTGCAATTGCATGGCGGCTACGGTTACATGTGGGAATATCCGGTTGCGCGAGCCTGGGCGGATGCACGTGTACAAAAAATTTATGCCGGCACCAGCGAAGTAATGAAATTGATTATCGGTCGTGACTTGCTAAAAGACTAGGGCCTAAATTGACGATATTTTAGCCGCAACAGTGATGAACTATAAAAGCTCAACAGGCCCTAATGCTAAGGAATAAATGATGAACGATTGTCAGGGACCATTAACGGGAATAAAGGTGTTGGATTTTTCATCCTTATTACCCGGTCCCTATGCCACCATGTTGCTCGCCGATATGGGCGCGGATGTATTGCGGATCGAATCGCCCACCAGGGCCGATATGCTAAAAGAAATGGTGCCAAAATTTGATCAACGTTCCTATGCCCATTTAACCATTAACCGCAATAAACGCTCATTAGCGTTAGATCTCAAACATCCGAGTTCGAGAGCTATTGTTGAGAAGCTAGTAGCGGAAACTGATATTGTGGTAGAACAATATCGTCCGGGCGTTATGCAACGTTTAGGGTTAGATTATGCATCACTTAAATCTTACAATGACCAATTGATTTATTGCTCAATAACTGGCTTTGGACAAAGTGGCCCGTTTAAAGATCGCGCAGGCCACGATATCAATTACCTGGCACTTAGCGGACTAGCCAGCTACAGCGGCAAGGCAAACACGGGGCCTGTATTAAGCGGTACCCAAATTGCTGATATTGCGGGCGGTTCTCATCATGCAGTAATGGGAATTTTAGCCGCCGTCATTCAGCGCACAGCCAGCGGGCAAGGACAACACCTGGATATCAGTATGAGTGATAGTGCGTTTGCGCTAAATACGATTTATGGCGCATCGGCACTGGCAACTGGAGAAAATCCAGGCTGTGGTGAAGAATTTCTCAATGGCGGTATTTTTTATGATTATTATCGCACTCAAGATCACCGATTTATCTCGGTTGGTAGTTTGGAACCTCAATTTGCCAGCGGATTTTTTGAAGCGATTGGTCACCCAGACTGGTTAAGCAGAGCATCGGCACAAGCTGGCGAACAAGGAAAACTCAAAAATGATATCAGCGAAGTGATTGCGACCAAGTCGCTTGAACATTGGCGTCAATTATTTTCAAAGCTTGACGTGTGCGTTGAGCCAGTTTTGACGATCAAAGAAGCAAGTGAACATAGGCACTTTAAAGCGCGACAGATGATTTGCAATGTTGCTGTCAGTGACAAGGAAAAAATCAAGCAAATCGCATCGCCTATTAAATTCACTTGTCAACCGATAACCAATCGAATCGGCGTGCAACTAGGTGCCAATTCCAGTGAGGTATTGCTCGAACAAGGATTTAGCGTCGCCGAAATCGAGCAACTGATCAAGGACAATGTCGTCGTTCAATCTAATTAAGCGACTCCCTATAACTTAGAATCACTTCGAGAACGTATAACTAAAAGCAACTGCCAAAACCATATTGGAGAGCAATTCTCCGACAAAGCAAAAGGTCCTCGGACCACCAGCAACAGTGCCGATTCAGTGGCGAATGATCCATGGCTATCGTTTAGGAATATATATCAATGCCCGTGCTACCTCAAAAAGCCAATTCCAGCACGGGTATATGCCACTTGGAAATCCGGCTTCGGCGTTGACTCGTTCATAAAAGACTATAAACTGCGTATTCCATCTTTTGCTCGTTCAGGAAGAAGTACTTATTATATGGCTACAGTATCTTTAGACATTGAAACCGAGAATCTTCAGGTTATTGCTGATTTTCATGCCAAATTTCCCCAGCACCGGGTCGAAACAATGGGCACAGTCATCAAACAGGGTGGCAACCCTTTTGGTCAGGAAGCCTACAACCCTGTAAAGCCTGAACAACTGCAAACATGGCTAGATACGCTCGCCAATCATCCGGTGTTTGACGATCGACGCCTTATTATCTCAATGAGAAGACTGGTCAGCTTCGATAGTTTTGATGGCCCTGTCAGCATGATCGATCTGCCCGACAAGCCTGTTACTCTGGTGGGCATTGAAAGTAATTGGGTTCGTTATATTGAATCCACCGGAAAATCCTTTGAGCAAATCATTCAAACACGTATTGATTTAGTGACCGATGACAGTCCTTGGATCTATTTCGATGACGAATACCAGCCACTGCACAAAAGTCTTGCAAATGACTTATCAAGGGAGTTTTTTTGGCGACGTCTGGATGTGTGGATAAAAGGGACCGGTCAAACTCACGAAGCCGGACACAATGAAGATCTTCCCAAAACCAACCGTTGGTTCATTCAACGCTGTGTGAGGGAGTTTGTAGAACACCTTGAATCCATCGGCCCGTTACCTGAAAAAATTATCTTGATGGAACAGGGAGCCGCTCGGGCGGAACTGATTCGAAACTTTTTACTTGAGTTGGAAGAAAACCATCCATCAGTATTTGCTAAAGTGTATAAAGTCTATATCGCAGAATTCAGCAAAGACATCCTGGACCACGGTAGCATCGCCTCGCATCTAAGAGAGCAATACAAACACTTGACCGAGTTGGTCTATTACCATCCTGATGAGTTTCCCCGTCGTTTCTACGATATTAATGACGGTGTTGTCGATCTTCGAGGTCAGGTACATTTCCTGACACACAATAATGTCTTCGATCAGCTGGGTTCTCGTTTGATCCATAAAATAGATGGTCAATGTTATGAAGAGTTAGTCAAGCTCTATATTGACACCAGTAATCCCGATATCTCCGAGATGTTAGAGGAAAACCATTGGACACCTGAGGAGATGGTGGAATGTATCCACAAGGCTGTGGCACACGGTATTGAAAACCTGGTTGGCCCAAATTCTGATAATGAAGGGGAAGCCTATCCGCATTTTAAAAGGTGGCAAGCCATTTTGTCGTCCTCTGGTGGCAAACGGGCACTGCAATTTTACCGAAAACTAGTGCCAATTGATGATCCGAAGGTGTATTTTGCCCAAGATGACAGGGAGCTGAATCTATCACTCTCCGTGGCCATTGAAGAAGTATTGGATACTAGAAACAATTGCCGGATGCTGATCAACATGGAAGCTTTAAGTTATTACGCCAGAAGTTTCGAATTATTAGCCGAAGGTGGGCACACTCAAATGACCAATTTATTTTGTCAGGTAGACAACCAAAATCAGGCGCATGTGCGTGATGTATTACGCATGGACGGTAGTTTGATCACTTCATTAAATGCAGATTTATTCCAATCGGTGTCCAATCGTATCCGCCGCGGTAGCATCACTCGTTATTCGCGGGTTGGTGATTTTGTAGCTGAAGAAGGCGGCAGTATACGTGGTGTCGGGCTTGGGATTTTAAGAACAAGACTATCAGTTTCCTTAGCGGCAGCCGAAAAACTACAAATGCCGCAGCAAGAACACGCGTTTATTGTGGGATTAGAGTGGCCCAGTGTGCACGATAGCCATTCCCAATCTCTTGAAGAGCGTGCAGATTATTTTGAAAATCTTGAATTAGATGCAGTGAGTGTAGTGGACATCCCCCCTGAAGTCGATGACGAACCTAAATTTGAGCGACTACACCACTCATCAAATGCCGTTATTCATATTGCAGGTCATCTTCGTACCGAAGAAGAAATCAAACAAAGAATAAAACGCAGTATCCGCGAAGGGGCAAAAGGTTTTTTGATCATGTCCGGCGGTGGACCCATGAGAATGATGTTGGATAACTTTTGGATGAAATTAATTTTCAAACTGCCAGCACCTTTAACTCGAATCACACTCTCAACAATGGAATTATTCAGCAAAATATTTAGTCGATTGATGGAGTTTTATTGGCCCGGAACGAGTCGTTTGCCTGTTTGGTTTGAGCAGGCCTATACATTCAATAAAAAAGGGATCAAGCCTGAGTTAGATTCAATTCGAGTTTTACAAATAATTCGAGATATGCAAAAAGATGGTAGTCTGAGTTCCC
>CAZOBX010000264.1:0-7926 GCA_964578045.1 uncultured Kangiella sp.
TATTTATGGAGAGGGGGGGTTATAAAGCGACTGGATCTGCTGAACACCTTTAAGCCACTTTAGACCTAATTCTTTGGTTTTGTCTTTGAGTCGGTCGAGATTTCTAACAAAACGATAGTAGTTGCCCCCAAAAGATTGTACTTGATTGAGCCAGTTTTCTTTTTGTAGATTAAGATGTTCAAAGGTACCCGAAAGATGAGAAGGCATTTTTGATTTGTTAGGATAAACAGTCGCTTGTCCTGTTATTCACAAGGATGTGATGTATGCAGTTTTTGCAGAACGCAAAAAACTGTCCTTTCAACCAACTCAATGTAATCCTTTAGCTTTAATACCATGGTGCGGTTTTTCACTTTTCCGGCAATCGACTTTATGGTTTGGTCTAACTCTTGACAATATAGTGGGTGTCACTAATATTTTTTTCTATCCTAGTACTGTCTTTTATCTGCTTGATGCGGGTTATTTGGGGGTGCAGTCTTTAGAATATTTTAATCTTTGGTTAAGAAAAACTAAGAAATCTATAGATCAATATACTAGAATAAGATATGTGCGCTCTCAAAAGCGTCTCTTTAAAAATTGGGTTAAGGTACCGGTCATTTGACGACCTAGAGCACGAAAATTCCTAATTAGATTCACATCCTTAATGGATAATCAGAGTTATAACCACTGAAATGTCCGTGTTTGTGATAAAATAATCTACTGTATTGGGCAGTATATGAATACCATTTTGTTTCCCATACCAGAGTTAATAGGAGGATATGAATTCAACTGTGAGGTTCATTTACTGTAGTGATTTGAGAATATCGTGGCAGAAATAAATAACACCAAAGTTCAGCTACTCGCTGAGATCCAGCTATTACGTTCGGAGCTTGCTAACGTTAATCGGACTAAAGAAGTTCGTACTGCTCAGCTATACAATAGTGAAGAACGATTTGCTTTGGCTATGCGCGGTGCAAGCGATGGGTTATGGGACTGGGATTTGCGGACCGATGAAGTCTATTACTCACCTCGCTGGAAAAGTATGTTGGGTTATGCTGAGAATGAGCTCGAAAATAAACTGGATACCTGGACCACCATGGTCCATTCTGATGATAAAGTCTTTGTCTTAAAAAAGGTTCAGGATTACTTGACTGGAAAAGCGGACTCATTTGAAGTGGAAATGCGTATGGGTCATAAGGACGGCCATGATATTTTTGTTCGCTCTCGCGCTTTTAAGGTTGCTCGTGGTTCAAATGAACCGGTGCGATTGATTGGTACCCATGTCGATATTACCCTACAAAAAAAAGCAGAATTATTTGATAAAAGAAGTACCAAAATAATCGAGATGATTGCAAAAGGAAAGCCGGCATCAGATATCTATATTGAAATCGCTTTATTGTACGAAGAGCGTCACCCTGGAATGCGGTGTTCAATGCTTGTGTTGGTGGGCAATAAGCTTATGCATGGTGGTGCGCCAAGCCTGCCAAAAGCTTATTGTGACGCAGTACACGGCCTTGAGAATGGGCCTGATGTTGGGTCTTGTGGTACGTCAACCTATACCGGAAAGCGTGTCCTGGTCGAAGATATCGAAACTGACCCTAAATGGGCCGGCATAAAGCACATTGCTTTGCCTCATGGCATGCGTAGCTGTTGGTCTGAACCAATAAAAAGCTCTTCGGGAGAAGTATTAGGTGCCTTTGGCATGTACTATGACTACCCCGCATTACCTAACGAAGAGGAATCAAATGACCTTAAATCAGCGGCGCGGCTTACCGGTATCGTCATGGAGCGAGAGCGGAATCAAAAGCGCATTCGGGATTTGGCCTTTATTGACACACTCACCGGCCTTTCCAGCCGAACTCACTTTTATCTAAGCATCGAAGAGTTAGTAAAAACATCCGCCCGTTACGATAGTCAATTTGACTTATTATATATCGACCTCGATAATTTTAAGAACGTCAATGATACTCTTGGACACGATACTGGCGACTTACTGCTCAAAGAAGTTGCCCAACGCCTGAAAAGAGCATGTCGCGAGGTTGATTATATTGCTCGTCTTAGCGGTGATGAATTTTGTATCGCTGTTAACAATGTTGAGGATGACGATGGTGCGGCGCATGTCGCTCAGCGTTGTCTCGAATTCGTATCAAAACCGGTAGAGTTCGTTGGTAGGAAATTCATTCCATCCTGCAGTATTGGGATAGCACAGTATCCCGATGATGGGGATAATCTGCAAACACTTTTAAAGGCGGCAGATACCGCGCTTTACTCTGCAAAGGATCTCGGTAAAAACCGCTACGCTTTCTACCGAGAAGAGCTGACATTGAAGGCAGAGTATCGTTTCAAGGTCGAACAATACTTAAGGGAAGCAATAGAAAAACAGCAACTCTCACTTGTTTATCAACCTAAGGTCGACATGAATACCGGTAATATCGTATGTGTTGAGGCTTTATCGCGCTGGTACCATCCGCAGTTGGGTCAGATTTCTCCGATGGAGTTTATCGGTATAGCAGAACAGATTGGCATGATAAAACCGCTTACTGAGTGGGTGTTAAAAACGGCCTGTAATCAGGTTACTCTTTGGAAAAAAGCAGGTTTTTCTGATATACGTATGGCGGTCAATATTTCTCCCAGCCATTTTCTCGATAGTGAGCTGGTGCCGTTGGTTAAGCGTGTTATCAATGAGACAGGAATGATACCGAGTGAACTGGAGTTAGAGGTTACCGAAGGAGTCGCACAGACGAATCAGCAAAATCTGGCAATTTTTGAACAATTGAAAGAACTTGGAATTCTGCTGGCTATCGATGATTTCGGAACAGGCTATTCATCTTTCGCTTCGCTCAAACACCTTAATGTCGACTTCCTGAAAATCGATAAATACTTTATCGATGACCTACATACCAATAAAAAAGCACGGCTACTGGTTGGCTCGATGATAGAAATGGGCCATAACCTTGGCTATGAAATTGTCGCTGAAGGTATCGAGAATCCTGAACAGCTTAGCATTCTTCAAGAGCTTGGCGGTGACACGGCACAGGGTTATCTATTTAGTAAACCAGTTAGCGCGAATGAGATTTCAAAATTATTGAAACGTAATTTCGTTATGTGAAAGAGGCTTTAGGTGTCGTAAAAGAATATTAGCAGATCAAAGCAATCAAGGGGGTCGCTCAGGATCTGACCCCCTTGATCTCTAGCATTGACGACGTTACGAGCGAGATCTTAAAGCTTCATAAACGCACGGGCGGAGTTGATGTCATACAGAAACGTCACTAATCATCACTTGCATTTAATATTCGTAATCAAGAGGTTCATCTGAATCTCCTGATTTCGTTCCCTATGATATTCAATTCAGGGAAGGGGAAAACTATTATTTCATACTGTGCAAAGCGACTTGATTACCTTCCGTATCTTTAAATATTGCAAAAAAAACATGATGGCCTTTGGGAGCCTTTTCTTGTAGAACCGTTCCACCAGCTTCGACCACTCGTGCAAGTGGAATGCTTAGATCATCACCTGCAGCTAAGTAGATAAGAGATCCTTTTGTACTAGGCTGTCAGCTCTTGATCACGACTACAGCCTTTACCTGGAAAAGCATCTTCACCTAATAATCGATACTCATCTCGCCAGCGACGTAACTGCCTAGTACTAATGCCTAATTCCTTACAAAGCGCCTTATCAGTCTTCCTTTCTGCACAAGCTCGTTTGAGGGCTTCGCGTTTAAACTCAGGACTATAGCGTTGATATTGTTTCTTCTCTCTCATGATACACCTCCTATCCTACTAATAGGACATTTCTAGGTGTCCATCAAATACGGTACTCAATAGGCTATTTTGGCCAAAACAGCGGATATTCACCGACAAATAACTATTTGAATTGATAAAAATTGGTTTTCAACCTCTTATAATGGGGGTTCCCCTCTATGACGCAATGGATTTGTCTTCTTATGTTTATGATAGAGTGGAAAATAACGGCAACTAGAGTAAACCTTCACCCTCATTTCATCACTAAGATAGTAAAAATCGGAGTAATACGTTGGCAAAACAACCGTCCAGCGATCGTCAGTTGATTAAACGCTTCCAACGAGGTGAGCTAGCGGCATTCGAAAATTTTATCATTCGGTATCAAGATCGATTGACGCGATTGGCGGCTACCCAGTTATATGATTTTGAGAACGTCGAAGATGCAGTACAAGAAGTGTTTTTACGGTCTTTTAAAGGATTAAGCCGTTTTCATTTTAGCGCAGAACCGTTTACATGGTTGTACCGCTGCTTAAGCAATGTATGCAAAGAAATGAATCGAAACAGCGAACAGCGCAAAAATAAAGAAAACCCAATAATGGAGGAACCCATCGATGTTCAGCAAGATATCGAAACCCAGCTAGACGATAGACATACAGTGAGGCGAATTAGTTTACTCATTAACGAATTACCCAAGCAACAGCGCGAAGTTGTTGTGTTGAGAATATTTGAAGAATTGTCAGTCAACCAAACCGCCAATATCCTAGGCTGCCGACCAGGTACCGTTAAGGCACATTTACACAAAGCCATTGCTAACTTACGTCATTCACCCAATCTAAAAACATTGCAGAAGGAATACTACGATGGACGATAATGAAACAAATAGTCAATTATCTCGTTTTCAAAATAGAGTCGAAATCTCTGAATTGCGGGATGAATATCAGAGTATTCACGCAGACGTTTATTTGCGTGCACGGATCATGGCGGAGGTGAAGCCATCATCTTCTCAATTTGACTTCAGGTTAGTATTTCCCATTGGTTCATTATTAATGTTACTCGTTTTTGTTGTATTTAATGGGCAACAACATAATCCAAAGTATGACGATTTTTCTTACCTTTCTAACATGCCATCTTTTTCCGCAACCTTACGTGTTTTTCCAGACAAACCAAATTATATTTTCCCAGGGATCGGCCAATTATCCAACTTACCAACCTTGGCCTATCAGCCAGTTTACGACAATCCGAATACAAGTCCGGAGACCAACAATCTATGACATTGTTTCATCTCATGAATTTATTAAAGTTCGATGTGTTTTACCAATATTCACTAATGGAGTTTACTAACCATGCGTTATTTTAAAATATATTTACTAGTAATGGTGCTTTTATCCGGCACTGTCTCTTCACCAACCTATGCCGACTCAAATGTTCCACCAGAGATACAGAAAATGCACGCCTTTCTGGGATTAATGCAGAAATTTTATGGTATCGTCGGCTCTATGCATAAGGTCAGCGGTGACCCGACAGAAGCCGCTATTATGCAAATGTTCAAAATCCAAGAAATTTATGAAAAGCAAGGCAAGAAAGCTGATGCAGCGATGGTTTTCAAACGGGTGCTAAAAGAATCCACCAATCCTACAATACGAAATGCCGCAGCGATCATGCTAGGCGATCTATTGAAAGAAACCGGTAGAAGCCAAGAAGCGATAGAGATTCTTAATAAAGCACTTAATGAGAACATAAAGCGGGCTGAATAAAAGGCGTTGTTTAGGAATATTACTAGCCCTGATTGCTAGGACTGAAATTTATAATTGGCTAGATACATGATTTGCTAGATACATTGCGACAATATACATAGATTATATTGTTGCCGCATGTTTTAAGTCAGAAAATCGCTAGCACTAAAGAGCCAGGGGGAATTTCAAATTCTGTGGTTGAGACCGGCACACTACGAAGAGGGTCGGCTGGGTCATCAGTCGCTTCAAAAACGAACAATTCATTCGGTTGTGATGCTGTCCCGTCTATCGACATCCTCACTATTCTGACACTAGAATTACGATTAACAAAAAGCGCTTTCACTTCGCCGGTCAGTATATCACGGGTAACCATTTGAGCCCCTAAACCGGCATCCAACTTACCGTTACTCATTCCCTCAACCACTAGACGCTGTTTATTGGAATCGATCAATAACGCCATCATTTCATAAGCGCGGTAAAGCGGCCGAGGAACGCCATTATTATCAATCATTCCCAGAGCAATGCTAGTATTATAGTTATAAAAAATCGCATTATGTGACCGGTCTAGCCCCGCCGCAGAACCCAGCAAAATAACCGTAGCTGCGTGTAAGGCAGGGTTTATGCTCGTCGCATATGCATGGTCCCCTGCTCGCGTCGCAAGATCTGGTCCCCATTCCGCCAAAGCTAATTCAAGATTTTGATAATTAGTCGAGTTATCTAACGTTAACTGTACAGCCTCAATCGCTTCAACTAATACCAATGGATCGTCGTTATATTCATGGAAAGAAATAAAATCCAGCGGAATATTGGCCACATCAAAGGATTGAATAACGCTGACGGCTGTTTCATCCAAGGCAAAACTGCCGATCCCAAATTTTAAATCTTGTACATCTTGCTCGCTACTAGAGTTGCGATAACTGTCCAGTTGCAGCAATAACGGAATAGCCATATTGAAAAATAAATCTGGATCACTAGCTAAAGTAGGTTCCCAAAAAAAGCCAAATTCAGGCTCATTCCAAACTTCCCAATACTGGGCATTTCTTGGTCTATCGTCACCCGTTTTTGTTCCAGTACCTTCTACCACCCGATCAACTAATCCAGTAACTGCTGCGGCAAATACGTTTGGATCCATCGGCTCATTATTGTTAACGCTATTGGTAAAGGTCGCGCTACAGTTTGTCAAATTGGGAGTTTGAGTAACAGACAACGCACGCGGCATATGATCAATGGAGACAAATGGAGTTGCTCCAAAATTGCTGGCAGTATCGATTACCGAACGCACATAATCTAAAGAAAATCGATCATCTTGAATATCATCGAGACCCACAGGGGATCCATCGTCAAAGGTGAACCAATCTCGACTGGAAATCAAATCGAGGATACTAGAAAAGTTACTTTGGCTACCTGGCAAAATATTGGGACAAGGAGACCCGTCGCTAAGGCTGTCAAATAGTTCGGTACCTAATTCCCATCGGCCGATACTTACCCGCCAATCAGCTCCAGCGCCAAAGCCCGCTTGGGACATAGTGTCAATCAGCCCGCCGACATTTTCAAAATCTAGCGCTGCCCCAGAAAGTTCGTATTGTCCAATTAATGCACTATCCAAGGTTATTTCAGGCTGGTTGCTATCCACATCAATTTCCCAGTCCACCTCAATCACAATTGGCGTCGGTGTATCTGAACCGGTACCAGAACCACCGCCTGAGCCGCAGCTAAGCAGAGAACTGACTAACATTAAAATAACGACCTGAATAAGGCTTACGTGTCCTTTTTTGCGATTCAAATAAAGAGTAAAAGGCATTAAAACTTCCTATCTAGTTTGGAATATACACGCAGTTTGGGTATACCTGGGCTACAATTGCTTATGTTAGTGAAGTAAAATTGAAAGTGGTTTACTTTTATTTTTTCGGATTTAGTTTATTGGTTTTAGCCTGCGGACTCAGCTTGACCTTACTCATGTCAGAGGCTGTCTACGGCCATAAGAGTAACCGGAATGAGAGTATAGGAAGAATAATTACTTTAAGTTGTTCTTTATTAGGGCCATACTGATATTTCTTCGCTTTGACAACGCAGCTCGAATTGATGTCAATGTTTAAGAACTGTCCTAAAGTTGGGTCAAACTGATTTTAGGTTAATGAACTTATGACTATAGGTAAAAATAATGAGCAAAGGACAAGACAGTAAAAAAAATGTTAAAAAGAAACCGCTTTTAACCGCAAAAGAAAAGAAAGCCGCGAAGAAATCAAAGAAAACCTAAAACTAATGCACTAGGACATTAAGCGAGACAGGCTACCATATTATTGCGGTGGCCTTTCCAGCCTAACCCGAAAATACGAGGCTACCAAATTTGTTAAATGTTTACTCGCTATTGCCATTCTATATTTTTGTTTTGGCTAACAGACGCTAAGGTCCAAATATCATATTGCCGAACGGCTCCAAACCAACAAACAGATACCATCAACGGGATACGCCTGAAG
>CAZOBX010000265.1:0-7915 GCA_964578045.1 uncultured Kangiella sp.
AACCTCAGATCCTTCTCAAGGACATATAAAACCTTCGCGCGTGAAAAAGGGATAATTATATTAATTTGAGATAAAAAATTGATGAAATATATCCTATTATCAACTCTCAACGAAGGCCCGTTCAACCACATAATCGCCTTGCACCCCTTTCTTGCGACTTTCTTCAAAACCCTGTTCATTAAGGATCTCGCAGGTTTCTTTTAGCATCGACGGGCTTCCACATATCATTACTCGATCGAATTTGGGGTCAAGCTTGGGCAAGCCAATCTCATCACACAAAGTTCCGGCTCTCAATAGATCAGTAATACGTCCCTGATTTTGATATTTTTGCCGGGTGACACACGGATAATAAATCAATTGCTCAGTGATCATATCGCCTAAGTATTCATGGCTGGTTAAATCTTCACTCAACATTTTATGATAAGCCACTTCATTAACAAATCTTACGCCGTGGAATAACACCACTTTTTCATAGCGTTCATAGGTTTCCGGATCTTTAATAATACTCAAAAACGGCGCCAGCCCGGTACCAGTGCCAATTAATAATAGATTGCGCCCGTCGCGTAAATCATCAATCACTAAAGTGCCCGTAGGTTTGCTACCAACCAGCACCTCATCACCGGGTTGCAGATGTTGCAATTTAGAGGTTAATACACCATCTTGAACTTTGATGCTAAAAAACTCCAGATGTTCTTCATGGTTTGCACTGGCAATACTGTAGGCGCGCATGATTGGTTTGCTATCCGCTTGAGCTAGACCGATCATAATAAATTCACCATTCCTGAAACGCAGGCCTTGGCTACGGGTCGTTTTGAAAGAAAACAGGGTATCATTCCAGTGGTGGACATCGATGACTTTTTCGGTTTTAAATTTACTGCTCATGATTTGCCATTCTTTAGCTAAGATCTAGTGGTCGCATTTTAACTAAATAAGCGCTTATATCCAAATTACTTTTATGAATTTTGCCCTTATTTTAGCCAGGGATTTCATCGGATGTTCGCCCTCTACCGGCAAAATGAACCAGGCCAATGACAACGACACCGGCAACAATGAGACTCGCAAAAGGGAGCGCTGAACCGTCATATAAGTAAGCCAACATCGGACCGGCTAACGCGCCGCTGCCAAATCTCAAGGTACCGATAACCGCGGTCGCGGTGCCTGTATATTGTGCAAATTCTTGCAATATCAAAGTATCGGCATTAATAATAATTGCCATCAAACAGCCCATCAAAGGTAATAACCCAATCACCAGGAATAATAATTCCAAGTTCAACAGGACACTTATCATTAGAAAAACTGCAGAAAAAATGCCCACAGCCCAGACGATACTGATCATTTTTGTCGAACCAATCCGGGGTGCCATTTTCGCATTAATCAAATTAGCCAACAATAAACCCGTGACATTCAGCCCGAACAAAAAACCAAACATGGTTTCGGATAATTGAAAAATGGTAATGTAGATAAATGAAATTCCCGTTATGTAGGTAAAAAATGTGAACGATCCCAACATGGATATCAGCAGGAATTTTCGCGTTTCAGGCTTACTAAGAATTCGCTTATAACTGCCTAAATACAACGCTTTTAAAGTCTTAATTTGAGTTGTTTGTTGTTCAAGTGACGGAAATGACCTAATACTCAAAAGTAATATAATTGCCGAATAACCGGCTAAAACAAAAAATATTAACCGCCAATCCGAAAAGCCCAAAAGCAGCCCACCAATGGTAGGCGCCAACATCGGCGCGATCATCATAATGGTGGAAACATATGAAAGTCCTTTTACTGTATCTTTTCCAAATAACAACCGAATACTACCGGGGATCACTAAAGTCGCGGCGCCGCCAAAAAAGGCCTGCAAAGAACGATAAATCATAAACTGAGACGCTTGTTCGGTAAACGCGATTAATAGACTAAAAATGCAATAGCCAGACAGGCCAATCATCAGCATCTTTTTTCGACCAATATTGTCCGCTAGAGGTCCAAAGATAAACATGCCAAACGCATAGGAAAAAAGATAAATACTCAGACTATTTTGTAAAAGATTGATATCAGTATTTAACGCCTGAGATATTTGCACCATAGCCGGCAAATACATATCAATGGCTAGCGGTGTAACTGCCGTGATCGCCGCAAACAAAGGTAAATACTTAAGTGGGTTAGTGGAAGTTTTAGCCATCGTTCAAAAAAAGAATTTTAATGCTTAGAAGGCATTTAGTGTAGCCTATACATTACTATGCGTATATGCTATATATTGGATACCTGATATGCGTTTAACTCATACAATATGTTACCCGATCTAAACCTTCTACCCAGCCTTCAAGCTCTGTTACAGGAAAAAAATGTGTCCCGCGCTGCTGACCGGATTGGTATCACTCAATCGGCGATGAGTCGTTCACTGGCAAGACTGCGCCATGAGCTTGACGATCCGTTAATGGTGAGAGTCAACAATCAATATCATTTGACTAACCGAGCCGAAAAATTATTGTTAAAACTCAATCAGCTACTGCCTGATATGATTGAATTCTGGCGAGCAGAGGATTTTGACCTCACGACTACAAAACAAAATATCCATCTTGCAGGAACTGATATGGATACAGTTTTTGTTCGGCAAAGAATCAGGCGCATTCAAAAACTGGCGCCGGATCTACGTTTATCGATTCGTAGTAATAGTCCGAAAATGGTTGATGATTTACTATCGGGAGAAATTGATCTTCTGTTTACCGCGATAGAGGATGAGCGTGCCGGTCTTTATAGAAAACCGGTGACCAGTGATTCCTATGTAGCAGTGGTGAGAAAGAACAGCCCGTTAACGGAAGAATCTCTCGACCTTAAAAATTATTTACAGCACCGACATGGCATGTTTTCTTTTGTGGAGCCGACACGAATGAAAGTGGATGATGCGCTAGCAGCCAAAGGACTCAAACGTAACATTACTTTGTCGCTACCTACTTTCTCTCAAATTCCACCTTTTCTGGCAGACAGCGATTTGATTTTTTCATTGCCTAAGAGTTTTGCCGAATATTTATCCGAGTATTTCCCAATCAAATTACTGCCGCTGCCTTTTAAGGTAAAACCATTGACTATTTACCTCTATTGGCACCAAAGGAAAAACGCCAGCAAACTTCATCGATGGGTACGCGAACAATTACTTAACCTCAACTCGGGATAATAGTAGCCAGTAATCCCTTAAAGTATCCGATTAAATAAGGGTTTAGCGGCCAGTATTAGTATTTTGGCGACTATCAAGGCAAGTTTGTGCGTGAATAGCGAGCGATTGAAAGCAAATTTAACGGGTCGAGTCGCTAAAATACTGATGCTGGATGGTTGCTCTTATCCCGAGTTGAGGTTACGTAAGGTTTGAAGTACTCTACCGCATAATAGAGTTGGCGATAGAGTCTGGTTTAATTATTAACAATTGCGTGTTGTCAGCAGGTAAAATAATGCCCAATTTTTGAAAGGATTTGTCAAACGGAGGAAAGCCAGTACTATTTGAAAACTCCCAATATAACTCACTAAAAATATTTGTTGCAGACAAATGATCCAGTTGTTCTACCAAATTCTTGCCTCGCCAGATTTTTGGACCATTAACACAGCACTGATTAAGCTTAAGTAGAATATCATTAAGCCCGGTTTGTCCATTGGACTGTTCTCTTAAGGCAATATCCGCTTTTAGGAACATAAGTGCGCCGCTCCAATAAACCCGCATTCGTCTACCGCTACGGTAACCTTCTCCCCAATTTTTTGAAGTTTCAAAAAGCGGTTCGTCTTGCAATTGGCGGATACTTTTTTCGGTCCGCTGAAACGCACTATAAAGTCGAGCCCAGGCTTTTTCTTCACTCAAAGACCCCATTTGACCCATAAGGACATATTGTAAATAGGAAGATAATCCTTCTGACAGCCAAATGCCATCAAAATGTATTTTAGGTAAAAGCTGATGACTGAATTCATGAGCGGCGGTCCAATCAGCATAAAACGTTTTGATTTCATTTTTTGGCACCACCACAAAACGAATACCAAAACCATTGCCTCGACTAAAATCACCCCAGGGAACCGGGCCGCCCTTTAGCTTATTTTTTGATATCACGATCACTTGAGTTTGTGCGATTGGATAACTCCCTAAATAGTTATTCAGTCCTTTCGCAATATCGGTTAGCCACTGGATAACTTCATCGGAGTTTTCCATGCCGTTAACCGAGGCAATATTAAGATGGTGTCCGTTTGAAATCTTTGGATGCTGCACATTGAAGTCACCAATCATTAAAGTATAGCCCCATTCTTGCGGCTGATGACCTAACCGAAATCGATGTTCTGAAAAGTTAATTTGTTGCCAGGGTGTCGATATTTCTGCCCAACTTGGGATCTGAAAACTAAGCTCAATTTGATCTTTTATTGAGAGCACTTCCGGTAACCAAAGCCAGGTATTGTCTTCAATATAGGCAATAGCTTTGCGTTTTTTACCCAGTTTGGTTTTCTTTGCATGATACCTTTCGATATTCACTTTATAGTCGATACAAGCGTTATCGGCTAGCTTGGCGGTTTTCCAATAACGCCCCTGGATCTCGATATTACCTTGTTCCGAATGTGGAAATCTGACTAAATCATGATTGCCAGTTTTACTTTCTACTGCCAGATATTTGGGCACTTTACCATCGAAGCAGATATTAACAGTGGCATGGGCTATATTTTGATCAATCTTGATCTGATAGCGGTGAACAGCTGCTTTCGCCGAAAATAGAGGACAGATCAGCAAGATCAAAATTAAGTAAACTATTTTCTGCATGGGTTACTGACTTTTTAGTAGAAGATTTATTCGTCCAGGACAAATTATTGATACGGAAGCGATGTGCGATGGAAAACCTTGTGCAAATCCACCTTACAAAGAGATTAGATTAGAGTCGCCAATATGTCGACTTGATAAATGTAAGCAGATTATTCAATTCAATTGTTCATTAACCTCAACTCCGGAAAAGAGTAGCCAGTAATCCCTTAAAACATCAGACTAAACAAAGGCTCATCTGCCAGTATCAGTCTTTTGGTGACTATCAAGGCAAGTTTGTGCGTTAATAGCAAGCGATTGTAAGCAAACTTAACGCGGATAGTCGCTAAAATACTGATGCTGGATGGCTGCTCTTATCCGGAGTTGAGGTTAATTGTCAACTTCCACCGAGCAGCTCTAACATGATTACTTGAAGGTTTTCGTTCGCTTTTTGACTACTAAGATTTTTGCAAGCAATATGCAGTTGCTTAGCGTTAGTTTTGGACATAGCTTCAAGCTTGTCGGTTAAGCCGTTTTCAGACATTACGATAGTGCTCCGGTCCGCATGATTTTTTGATCTTAGCTGTTCGAATAAATGTAAAAAACGTCCGATAACCACATAGGGAAAATTTTTATTATTGATTGGTCCCTGACAGGCTTGATAACCGCCAAGCGGTAGCCCAACCAGTTTTGTGCCGGCGAGTTTGTCAGCTCCTAACCAGGCACTAGTAAACCCAATAACACCGCCGCCAATGGCGCCGAGCATAAAACTATGTCCGGCTACCGCGACATCAATCGCCGCGCCTGCAGCCGCTCCGGTCATGGCACTGATAGTAGCTAATTGCTTTTTATTCAGCCCCCAGGCGTACCACTGCTCACTGTCGAATAAATCTGGTGGCAAGTTGATATCTTCACTTTCTAAATGGCACTGCTGATGAGCAAACAGCTGACATAATTGTTTAAACGCCTTTTGCTCTCGGTTTCTCATCCATTGATTATACTGTTTACTCAATATGGGTTGCAGAGATTTGGCCTGAGATTCGGTCATGACTTTTTGCTGAGTTTGATAACTACACAAATCAATTAACAAATCGCTTAACAACATTGAGCTTTGCATTAAGCAGGCCTGCTGATGAGCTTTTAGATCAGATATGACTTGCGACAGAGTATTTTGCCAATTCGGTTCCAAATGTGAGAAAGCTTCCAACAATGCCAGCTGCTTGCTAAAGTCTGCTTGCATTGGATTGAAAACTCTAACAATTTTGAAAAATTGGCCAAGCGCGTTTTGCCAGGATTCAATGTAATCGTCATTTTCAATTGGATTGATTAACGCCATACTCGGTCTTCCGGTCCATCGCAGAATTTCCATTTCCGCTTCATATTCAGCCCCGTATGGACGCGATCCGTCCACCACATACAATATGGCGGAACCTTTGACCAAAGGAGTTAACAATTTGACTTCGTCTGGAAATTTCTTTATGCATTCACTGTCGTTAATAAATTTTCTTACAGCCGAAATTCTTTGGTCCGCTCTACTTGCATGTTGGTTTAACCAGTAGAGCACCTTTTTTGGCCGTTGAAATCCCGGGGTATCAATCAGTTCAAAACCCGCGTGACCAGTATCAATTTTAAAACTATTGGAATTGGTGGTGGTGCCGCTTTGGTGCGATATGAGGATCGAGTCATCCCTTGCCAAAGTTGAAACAATTGATGACTTACCTTTATTAGGATGCCCGACCACCGCAAAAGAGGCTCTTGAACCGGCTAAATTCATGGGCTCTCCCATTGCAATCTCTCTAATTGTAGTAATTGCCAGTTTGCAAGGGGCAAAATAAACCGCCGCCATTCATCCAGATGTCCTTCACTCAATGTTAAAAGCCGATTGTCTTTCCAATCTAAAGGTAACAAATATCCTGTGCCATTTTGCATAAAATCAGCGAGTTCGGCTAGTGGAGGCTCCCAACCTTTAACAATTAACAATTGAGTTTCCTGCCACCTCTCGGCAACCATTTGTTCTGTGTGTGAGGCTAACGGTCCGGCACTGAGCTCCGATATTTGTGAATAACTCAGTTGGCTTTGTACTTTGTCCAGCAAAGACTGATTTAATCCACCCCAATTATTGAGAGTAAATTCCGATTCAATTTTTTTGACGATTGGCGCTAATGCAATATCATTGCTGAGCCCAGATTCGGATTGAGATGATCGGACTAACTTGATGGACGGAGGCTTCTTGTCGGCAATTTTAAGAGCAATTTTGCAACCAATAATACTGACAAAACGTAATAAAAATGCATAGACTAATTGCGCTGCAAAAATAAATTGCCACCAGTCACCAAAACGAGTGCTAACACTTTTTTGCATCGATAGCCGTGAATCTTGAGTGAGTTGGAGCAGTTCAAGATCAGGTTGCGCTGTTTGCCAAAACAGCCAGGGAGTGGCCAACCAGTCTAACAGCCAAAACAGCTGCTCGGCATCGAGTACAGTACTTCTCCAAATAAAATTGACGTCGGTAGAGATAAGTAACAGCAATAGCACCAGTAGACTGGCTAAGCTGAAACTCAATGCGGCTAACTGGCTTTGATAAAAGAAAACCAGTTTGGCCTGTGGGTGTTGAACCAGACGTAACAATTGCCGTTGTTGACCTTGGGACCATAAAGGGATAATACTGATCAACTTAGCAAAATTCCAATTTTTGCCAAACAGTAATGAAATAGAGGAAAACAACAAACTAAAAATGGGTAAAAAAACATAAATGGCAACTAGCTGTAAAAGATTAACTCTGCCCTGCAAATCACCATTGAGCAAACTCCAGCTTAGAATTAATCCAAGTATAAAGCCGGTGATCAATATGGGGCGGGATAATTTAAATTGATTACTCAGAGTTGGCACCTGAAGTCAAATTCACTGCGTTAAAGTAAAAGTTAATTTATTCTGCCCTATATACCCGTTCTATCTCAAGATGCAGGTTCCAGTGTTCAGCTAAAATGTCTGAACGAGGCGCAACTCGAAGGCAAGACCCAAAGCATTCGCTCCACTCACGGGGCCAGCTTTGGCTAGCCCTTACCGAGAGTTGCAACGCCGTGCAGGCTTTTTAGCTGAGCACCCGCAGGGCACCAAAAGTAGGCGCTCTTAGGCGAGGCTATAAACAACCCTCTTCTTTGT
>CAZOBX010000266.1:0-7912 GCA_964578045.1 uncultured Kangiella sp.
CTATAAAAACTGACAACCGTGGGTTTAAGCGGTTCTTTTCTGTTAGCGCGATACACCATTCCTATCCGGCCCGATTTAAGTTTAACCAGCGAGCCAACGGGATATATGCCGAGACATTTGATAAATTTTTGTACCAATTCCTTATCATAATGCTCAGGCTTATCTAACATGGCGTTGAAGGCTTTCAATTGAGAGCAGGATTGTTGGTGAAAACGATCGCTGGTCATTGCACTAAAAGTATCTACAATCGCCATCATACGCGCATAAATATCCAAACTTTCGCCTTCGAGCCCATTTGGGTAACCTGAGCCATCCAGCCTCTCGTGATGGTTGGCCACAATATCAACAGAAATAGCGCTCATTTTGGCAGATTTTTCTATGATCTCTCTGCCATACTCGACGTGTTTTTTAATTTCCCTAAATTCTCTTTCACTCAGTTTGTCCGGTTTGTTGAGTATCTTCGAAGAGATGCGGGAGATACCTAGATCACGCATAAAAGCGCCAATCGCAATATCGTTGATCACCTTTTGTTCAAAGCCCAGGAAGACCGCAAAAGTGGTCATCAAAATACACGAGTTAACCGCCTGTTCAAAATGATAGCTGTCGACATTTTTAAGACTCGAAATCAGCAAAAGTGCATCGGCATCCTTAAAGATTGAATCAATAATTTGTTCGGAGGATGCCTGTACTAGTTTGTAGTCAACCACTTTTTTCTTGCTAACCGAGTTTAAAAGTTTTTCCTGGATAGCTTTGGCTTCATCATAGAGCTTTGTCGCATCGGTAATGTCTTCAGCCATAGATTGAGTTTTTTGCCTTGGTTTGGTTTCTGGTTTTTGTCTAATCGGCGGAGTTTTTTCATCGATGACCTCATTTCGGTCGAAATCGACATATACATATTTAACCCGCTGGTTTTTCATCTTCTCAAGGTGTTGTTGTTTTTTGATCCTGCCGCCCATTTTTACCTTTAACTGATTAGTCGCACTTTCAATCTCGGCTATGTACATACCGAGCTTGACTTCAGTTAAGGCTATTTTTCGAATATCGGTCATCTCGCTATCGATTTAGAAACAGGGCTATCTTTCAGTGTAGTTGAATAATTTTCAAATAATAAAATAATTAACCCTAACTCAAGATAAGAATAATCATCCAGCGTCAGTATTTTAGCGACTCAACCCGTTAAGTTTGCTTTCAATAGCTTACTATTAACCCACAAACTTGCCTTGATAGTCACCAAAATACTGATACTGGCCGATGAGTCCTTATTTAATCTGATACTTTAAGGGATTACTGGTTACTCTTATCCCGTGTTGAGGTTAATTACTCAGTAAATCTCCAATATTGGAATATCTTTCTATTTGTCTCGTTGGTATCTGTTATTTAGTGGGCTTTTGAATACTCATTTTCGACCGTTTAAAAAATAATTACCAAATTTTTTGTAGTCACTGTAAGTTATTTGACTGATAAGTGACTAACTAGTAATCCTTGTGAAGGAGTACTAGCCTAAACACCAATATTCATTGTTAGGAGAAAACTGAATGAAAAGACTTATTGCCATAGCTCTGTTATTTAACGTGTCTCAGCTTATGGCGGCCACTGAAGCTAAAAAAACGATAGGAGAAATGGCGTTGGAATACTGCCACATTCCGCAATATTCGCAAGAGGTGCTTTGCGGTAGTTTATCGGTTTATGAAGATCGGGTCGCCGCAAAAGGTCGGAAAATTAATATTGAGTTTGCGGTGATCCCATCAGTGACCGAAGCCAAAGAAGCTGATCCACTGGTCTTTTTTGCCGGTGGACCGGGCCAGGGCGCTAGAGATATGGGGCGATTTGTGTCCGTTGCATTTAAGGAAATTCATGAAAATCGAGATGTGATCCTGATTGACCAGCGAGGCATGGGTGCCTCTCATCCATTAACTTGTGAACAGCCCGAGGATAATTCTTTGTCGTTAAGCGATGAAGAAATGGCTAAGTTGATGAGAGATATCTTAACCCAATGTCTTAACGAGCTAGACGCAGATGTTACTAAATATACTCAAGATTTGGCTAACCAGGATATTCACGACATCTTGCTTGCTTTGGGTTATGACAAAGTGAATCTCTATGGGGTTTCCTGGGGCACTCGTTCGGCATTGCTGTATGCCAATCAATTTCCAGAGCAGGTCAGAACCGTCATTATGGATGGCGTCGCGCCACTTGCAAACAAGGTGCCTTTGTACGCCAATGAAGATGCTGAGCGGGCCATTCAAGCTCTATTTAAAGATTGCGAGCTTGACCATGATTGTCATTCAGCCTTTCCCACCCTAAAACAAGATTTTACCGAGGTGCTAGCGAGTTTTGGTGACGCGGGTTATGAAGTGACCATGAGCGATGCTAATACTGGAAATCCGATCACCTTTACTATTACTCGAAATGCATTTGCGAATGCAATCCGCAATATCCTGTATGTGCCTGACTTTAGTCGATTAATTCCAATCGTTATTCAACAGGCTAAGGTCAAAGATTTTAGAGCATTGTCCGGACTGGTCTCTGCATTTGGGGATGGCGGTATGGCAATGGGCGCGCAGATGAGCGTTTTATGTTCAGAGGATTTTGCTCGAATTTCAGACCAGGAGATAGCCAACGAAACCGGCAAGGGCTTTGTCGGGGATGCTTTTATAAACTTTTTTAGAAATGGTTGCAGTGTTTGGCCAAAAGCTCCCTTGCCAGAAATTTATCGACAAACTTTATCGTCGAACGCGCCGACTCTAATTCTTTCCGGTGCGATTGATCCAGTCACACCAGAACGCTGGGGTGAAAAAATGAAAGAATTGATGACCAATTCAAAACATCTGGTTGCCGCTAATACCGGCCATAATGTTGGCCCCAAAGGTTGTGCACCCGACTTAATGACTCAGTTAGTCACTCAAGGCAATCTGGATAATATTGACGGAAGTTGTTTAGATACTCTTACTCGCCCGAGCTTTTTTATTGATGGCAACGGTCCTCCAAGTGGAGTGAGTTTAACCGTGAATGAAACAAATGGCGATAGCCTTCACAAAGCGAATGAGGAAACAGAAAATGATTGAAGTACAAGATCTACATAAGAGCTTTGGAGAAGTTGTCGCGGTAAACGGCTTATCGCTTAAAGCGCAAAACGGTAGTATTACCGGGTTGCTTGGTCCGAATGGCGCTGGAAAAACCACTACCTTAAGAACCCTCTACGGATTGCAAAAACCGGATCGGGGACAAGCGTTTATCGATGGCATCGACGTGAGCAAAGACATCGTTTCCGCGGCCGCTAAGATGGGCATTTTCCCCGATAGTATTGGCTTATACGATCGTTTAACGACTCGTGAACATTTGGAGTTTTACGGTGAAATGCATGGGTTTTCCGGAGCCCAATTATTATCAGCGATTAAGCGCACCCAAGACTATTTTGACATCGAAGATCTGCTTGACCGTAAATGCAAAGGATTTTCTCATGGTCAACAAATGAAAGTGGCGTTATCTCGGGCGCTGATTCATGGACCGCAAAATCTAATTTTGGATGAGCCGACTAATGGTTTAGATGTGATGAGTATTCGAATGTTAAGGAAATTACTCAGACGCTTGCGAGATGAAGGAAAATGTATTTTATTTTCCAGCCACGTTATGCAAGAGGTATCGGCACTGTGTGATCATATTTATATAATGGCGGAAGGCAAAGTGGTTGCTGAGGGAACTCCTGAGCAATTATGCGAACAAGCGGGTGAAGAATCGCTGGAAGATGCATTTGTCATGTTAATTGGCTCTGAAGAGGGGATCGCCTTATGAGTCAGTTCACCAGAAAGTACTTGAATCGGGTAAAAGCTATATTCACAAAAGAAATAAAAGACAGCATGCGCGACCGACGGGCTCTGATGATGTCCATGTTGCCTGCATTGTTGGCTCCGATATTAATGGCTTTTATGTTTCATATGATTGCTAAAACTAAAGTATCAACCGAAGACTTAACGGTGCAAGTGATCGGTCAGCAGAACGCGCCGGACCTAATTAGTTACCTAAAGGACAAAGAGCTATCTTTTGAAGATTATCAGGGCAGTCCAAAGGAGGATATTCAATCGGAAAAGGTTAAGTTGGTGTTAGAAATACCTGACGATTATGCTGAAAAATTTTCCAAATCAGAGCATGCGATCGTCTACATTCATAGTGACGATTCTCTGGATAAATCGCGAGCGGTAGAACGAAGATTGAATCGCCTGCTACAAGGATATGGTAATAGCATTGGTGCCATGCGATTAATGGTAAGAGGGGTTAATCCCAACATTGCAAGAGCGGTGGTTGTAGAAGCTAAAGATTACTCCACCGATGCCAGTCGGGCGGGGCAAATTCTGGCGGGTTTACAAATGTTTATTTTAATGGCTGCATTTTTCGGCAGTGCGCCAACAGCCATTGATACAACGGCAGGCGAAAGAGAGAGGAAATCACTTGAGCCACTATTAGTCCATCCAGTATCTTCCGTACAAATCATGTTAGGTAAGTATTTTACCGTGGTCAGTTTTGGCATGCTGGCGACCATTATATCGGTGATAATGACGGCAACTGCTCTTAATTTTGTTTCGTTAAAATCCTTAGGTGTTGACCCCAAATTAACCATCGGCATGCAGCTCGATATTATCGTGATGTTAGTACCGATGGCATTACTCGCAGCTTCGTTGCAAATGCTTACTTCATTATTCGCCAAATCTTTTAAAGAAGCACAAAGCTACTTAGGATTTATTAGTTTTATTCCTATTGCGACGGTATTTGCCACTATGTTCGGTGGTGCTAAGGCGGCCGGTTGGATGTACGCAGTGCCTGTACTTGGTCAGCAACAATTGTTATCCAACGTGCTGAGGGGGGAAGGAATGGATATGCTTCATTTTGCAATGACTTCAGGCGTTACGGTTTTATTGACGATCGTCATTGTGACGGTGTTGACTCGATTGCTACGCAGTGAGCGGGTGGTTTATGGGGCTTAGTTAAAATTTAACCCTATGTGTCACGCTGATTATTTAATGTCTTATATTAGGGCCTGTTGATTTGTGAAAAATTAAACAGGCTCTGGCAAATCATCAAACCATGGTAGAAGCCTAGCTTGATGCTGCATTAAATGATATTAACAGGTTGTAGTTTTTAAATTTAATTGTTTTCTAAAATACTGACTGATTGCCCTGGCGTTAGGCGTTCACCGCCGCGAATAACAATTTGGTCCCCAGCGGCCAGCTTATTCTTAATCGCGATCCAGTCACCATCGATTGCCTCTATCTTAGCTTCCAGTCGTTCGGCTTTCATCGATTGATCAATTCGAAAAATAAAAAGCTCGCTGCCTTTGATGATCAGCGCGTCTCTTGGGATCGTCATTCGAGTTAATGCAGGTGCGCTAGGTAAATTAATAGTGACAGGTGTGCCAATAATCCAATCGTCATTTGGAACAGTTAGACGAATTTCTACCATGCGAGAGATATCATCGCCAACAGGTACGATCGCGTTAATTAGCGCTTGGTCCGATTGATAGCTGGTTGAAACCTGGACCGGTATTTTTATCTTTAAAACAGACAACAAAGCCATAGGCGCATTCAAACTTATCTCTCGATTGTAAGTATCAACCAGCCGAATAACTTGATCGCCGGTGGACACAAATTCGCCTTTACTGGCGAGTCTGCTGACGATCGCTCCACTAAAGGGGGCTCGAATTTCACTCTGTGACAAATTATGTTTAGCCAATTCTAAGTTGGCTTGACCGGCTAGAATATCCTGCAACAACATATTGCGCCTGGCTATTTCTTCTTGCAGTCGAGCTTTTGAGGTGTTATCTCTGTTGGCGAGAGTTTTGAAGCGTTCGACTTCTTGTTCTCGGAATGTCAGATCCGCGCGAAGTCTTGCTAACCCGGCTTTAGCAGATTGAAGCTCAATGGACAAAACCGTTGGGTCGATACGAGCAATAATTTCATCTTGTTTAATCATACTACCCACTGGGGCTAGCCAGAGTAATTCACCCGAAATCTGAGTCGAGATGTTGGCATCATTTAAACTGACTACAGAGCCGGTGACTTGAGTGGTGGGGGCCAATAGTCGTTCTTTAGCCAATATAACAGAGACCTGGGCCGGAGGCATTTGTCGTTGTTCGGCTGCGAATACCTGGTGAGAAAGCAAAAATAAAAAAGTGATTCCTGTTAGTGTAAAATAGGTTTGTTTGTGTTTCATTTTGTTGGGTTAATCCATAAAATAGTAAATGCATTTTTGTAGTGAAATTCCGCTTTTTACGAGGTTTCAAAATTTCCATTTGAGCGAGTCATCTGCAACAGACTTGGCAGTAGCACCAAAGTAAAAATCGTCGAAACGCTCATGCCGCCAACGATGGCAGCGGCCATGCCTCGATAGATCTCACTGCCAGCACCGGGAAAGATCATTAAAGGCAGCATTCCGAATAGACTGGTCAGGGTGCTCATAAAGATAGGCCGTAATCGTAGTCGCAACGCCTGATGAACCGCTTGCTGACGAGATAAACCCCGTTGCTCGGCTTTTTGAGTTTGGGCGACTAACAAGATCGCGTTATTAACTACCAGTCCCAACAAAATGATAAAACCAATCATACCCAGTAAATCCAGCGGCTGAAACTTAATCAGGTTCATTGCCTGGATCATCAGTACTCCACCGACCGCCGCAAGTGGAATGGATATGACGATTAACAAAGCCAATTTAATCGAACGAAAGAGCATCGCCATGATCACTAATAATAATACAAACGCCATCAAAAAATTCATGCCCAGGGTTTTTATGGCGCGAGTTAAATCTTCGGCACTACCGGCATAATTAATCTCTCCATCGCTCGGTAAACTGGCTCGCAGTACAGGCTCTATTTCGGTTTTTAGCTGATCAATTAATTCCTCCAGAGACATGCCGGGAGGTGGATTGACGACTAAGCTATAACCCCGTTTTCGTTCGAATCTGACGATGATACTCGGCGAAGGCACTTGCAAAATCGTGGTCAATTCGGCTAATGGAACAATACCGCCTTTGGGGGTGACAACTGGAATGGACCCCATCGCTTCCGGAGTTTCTAAAGGGAGTGATTTAACAAAGATATCTAATCGTTCCTCACCGTCAAAATATTCGCCGAGCCACGCACCTTGGCCAAGTTCCATGACCACCGTCGCCAAATCCTGGCGGCTCCAGCCGACTTCCGCCAGGCGCACATCGTTAGGCACAAATCTAAGTTCGGTGGTTTCCGCAAAAGGATCCGGTTGTGGGTTTGCGGTGGCCCCTGGAATTTTCGACATGATCAATTGCATCCCTTGCATAGCAACTTGTTTGACTGCATTGAGGTCGGTCGAAGTGATTTCTAATTCAACGCTGTTAGCATCACTAAATCCTCCAAATAAACTGCGCCGCATCGAAAAACCAAACAAATCAGGAATACCGCTAATAATTTCGTTTTGAACCACGGTTTGTAAAGTTTCCAGATCGGCATTTTCACCACCATTGATGGCTAACCACCCGCCGGACGCACCCGGAAAGGACCAGAAAAAATAATCGTGGATTGCTGGCTGCTTTTCACCATTTAGGTGCGGTTGAATTCGTTTATCGATCACCTGGGCAATTTCTTTATCGGCGGTTTTAACATTGGTGCCGGGCGGAAAAAATAAAAAACTATCAATCGTATCGCGTTTTACCGGCGGCATATAATTACTAGTGGGCCACAACAAAATTGAAGTGCCAATCGAAAAAACAATTAAGCCGACAACCCAGCTAAGGCGTTTGCTCCGGTTGTCGGTCATTGCCATCAACCGATCAGCCAATTTATCCCAACTAGAATGATTGGCAACCGGCGCCGGTAACTCTCGCAACCAAAAGCGAGCGGCGGTGGGTAATATGGTGATGGCCACCAGCAAGGAAACACTCACGCCAATCG
>CAZOBX010000267.1:0-7810 GCA_964578045.1 uncultured Kangiella sp.
AGGTGAAATAGCAGTAGGATGATTATGGGTTTCAACTTTGATCAGTACATGAATGGGTTCAAGGTGATATTGATACTCACCTGGATTTTTATCCAGCATTGAAGCTGCCCATAGGCGAGGTTGCTCGAATCCCTCAAATACTGCCGCATTATCGCTATACGCAGACAATACCCCTTGGGGAGTCACTTTATGGGTATTGCGGATCATCGCAAATAACGAAATATCTTTGACTTCGCCATCAATGGTCCAGTTGGCATTAAATATTTTGTGACGACAATGTTCTGAGTTGGCCTGGGCAAACATCATTAATTCTACATCGGTTGGGTTTCTGGCTAATTCGGTAAAACGTTCTACCAGATAATCAATTTCATCATCTGCTAGTGCTAACCCCAGAGTGAAATTAGCTTCAACAAGCGCGTCGCGGCCACCGCTAATTATATCAACACGGGTCAATTCTTTTGCTTGGTGGGTTTCAAATAAGACTTCTGCATTTTGCAACGTTGGAAAAATAACTTCCATCATCCGGTCATGCATTAAGGGGAAAAGCTTTTCTAACTGGTCGGCGGCAAGCTCATCACCAGCAGCATCCTGACAATACCAGCTAACCCCTCTTTCTAATCGCTTAACTTCAGACAAACCGCAGTTTTTCGCAATGTCAGTGGCCTTCGATGACCAGGGTGAAATGGTACCCGGGCGAGGCACTGCCAAAGCGAACGCCCCTTTGGTTTCTTTAACTTCTTTTTGAGACCCGTAAGTGAGCAACTTTTTTAAAGTTGCCAAGCTATTATCAGATAAGGGTCGGCTAAGATCGGCAAAATGAACATATTCGGGGTATATCTGACCTAAATCCGGCACCAGTTTCTGGCCTTCAGTGAGTAACTTATTGATTCTAAAAGAAGAAAATGCAGGTGCACCGCGAAGAATTAGCATATTTTTTAGCTCTTTTCGGATGGGATGAGACCAGGGGTCAAATTAAGGCGCAATGATACTTGATATTAACGAATTATTTAAGTTTTAAATGGTGTAATTGACAGTGAAAACGAGCTTTTTATTGCATTACCACGAAAGGCACAAGAAGCGCGAAATAGAACCCTTTCATTTGGCTATGAATGACTAATAGTTAGGTTGTTTATTTGGCAAATAATTAGTTAACCTCAGCTCCGGATAAGAGTAGCCAGCAATCCCTTAAAGCATCAGATTAAATAAGGGCTCATCGGCCAGGATCAGTATTTTGGCGACTATCAAGGCAAGTTTTATGGGTTAATCATTCTACCTATAGAAGAAACAGGTTGCTTAGACATTTCGACCTCTTAGTCCCCTCTCCCTCTGGGAGACGGATAGCGAGAGGGTTCTTTTAACTATGCTGAATAGTCACAATAATCAAAAGTTAGAGCATTTAGAACCATCTTTTTTTCGTGCTTTTCTTGGCTAAAAATAAGTCTTTAAATTGAACAGGTTTTCTCGGTTCAACTACAGCTAACCCCTGTATAGTGGGGGCAGCAGCACTGAATAACACAATATATAGTAGTCTAGTTCGACTGCCCTGGCTGCTTAAAACTTGCAGAATCACGAAGAAAAGTCGATAATAGGGTACAGGGAAACAAAATTCATACTCTATTCAGTTAAGTTGTTGATAATACAAATAATTGATAAATTCAACAATACAGTCTATAGATAAGGAAAGGACAAAATATTCCGATATTATGAGTTTTTTCGAAATTTTACATAAAAATTTGCAACTATTGGCTAATTTGCCAAGTTTTCCTGTCCCTCGTATTTTGCTATGCCGTACTCTATTCTTTGTATCGATAATATTGCTAACCAGCTGCAGTGAAGAAAAACTCCCTCAAATCGAAGAAATTCAACAACGCGGTGTGCTGAAAGTCATTACCCGTAATAGCCCAACCACTTATTATGAAAGGGCTGATGGGCTTGCCGGGGTTGAATACGAATTGGCAGAGGCTTTTGCCGCATCACTGGGGGTTAAAACTCAGTATATTGTTAACGATAATCTAAAAGAGATCATCGAGTTGGTCAATGCTGGTGAGGTCGATTTGGCGGCAGCCGGGTTAACCGTTACCTCAGAAAGAGCCAAACAGCTGCGCTTTGCTCCGTCGTATCAGACTATTACCTCTAAACTGGTATTCAAACAGGGCAAAAAATGGCCTAGAAATATCTCCCAATTAGATGGCGAATTAAGAGTGGTTGCCCACTCGTCCTATTCGCAAGAACTTCTAAAACTAAAAGAAACTCACTCAACACTCCATTGGTCAGAAACCACCGAACATACCGCTGAAGAATTATTGATGATGGTGCTTGATGAAACCATTGATTATACCATTGTAGATTCAACCGAATTGAGTTTGAATCGCCGATTTCATCCCGAACTTGCAGTGGCTTTTACTCTGGGTGAGCCACAAAATCTTGCCTGGGCATTCGCACCGTCCGATGACTATTCGCTATTTTCCAAAACCATCGAATTCTTTGGTCAGCAACGCGCTCAAGGAAACATCACTCAACTGCATGAAAAATATTATGGACATGTAGAAAAATTCGATTATGTGGGTGCACGAAAATTTCATCAAGCGACCGATCAAAAACTAGACAACTTTAAAGACTGGTTTGTTGAATCTGCATTAGAAGATCTCGACTGGCGATTGCTTGCGGCAATTTCTTATCAGGAATCCCACTGGTTTCCAAAAGCAAAATCAAAAACCGGTGTTAGAGGCATGATGATGCTCACCCGCAAAACAGCCAAGCAACTTGGGGTTACCAATCGATTGGATGCCGAACAAAGCATACAAGGCGGCGCTCAGTATTTGCGCAAGGTATTAAGCAGAGTTCCAAAACGAATCCAGGAACCGGATCGAACCTGGCTGGCATTAGCAGGATATAACGTCGGTTGGGGCCATGTAGAAGATGCTCGCATCATTACTCAAAAACAAGGCGCCAATCCCGATAAATGGTCTGATGTAAAAGAAAGGCTCCCCTTATTACAAAAAAGCCGCTGGTACAAAAAAACCAAACACGGTTATGCACGTGGCAGCGAGCCAGTGCATTATGTTGACAATATCCGCCGTTATTACGATGTGCTAGTTTGGCAAGATGAAGAAAATCAAGAACACCCCGCTTCTCCCCTTGAAGTCGACCCAACGGATACTATGATTGCTGAAGTCGACGATACTCAAGATGAAGATCAGTTATCAGAAGATAATATTGTCGACTAACTCATTTTTACCCGTGCAAATGTAAAAATATCAAACCCTAAAAAGATAGAATGCCCCTTCAACATCCTGTATGCTACGCGCCTTGTAACCCTATGGGATAAAAACCCCGATGAACTTTGACTCTCTCGGCCTTTGCCAAAATATATTGAAGGCAGTCAGCCAACAAGGCTACCAAATACCGACTCCTATTCAAGCACAAGCGATACCTGCTGTATTAGACGGAAAAGATGTCATGGCCGCAGCGCAAACAGGCACCGGTAAAACGGCTGGATTTACTCTGCCAATATTAGAACTTCTATCTAAAGGAAAACTCGCTTCAGCTAATCAAGTAAGAACCCTGATATTAACACCGACCCGTGAACTCGCGATTCAAGTAAGTGAAAGTGTCGCGACATACGGTATCAATCTAGCCTTAAGGTCAGCCGTTGTTTATGGCGGAGTTAAAATCAACCCGCAAATGATGAAGCTGCGAAAAGGGGTTGATATTTTGGTTGCCACACCAGGACGTCTATTAGATTTATATAATCAAAATGCGGTTAAGTTTGACCAATTGGAAATTCTTGTTCTAGACGAAGCCGATCGAATGTTAGATATGGGCTTTATTCGAGATATCAAAAAGATCATTGGACTGTTACCTGTTAAACGCCAAAACCTGATGTTCTCAGCAACTTTTTCTGATGAGATAAGAAAACTGGCAAAGGGACTAGTGAATAATCCTGTTGAAATTTCTGTTAGCCCTAGAAATACTACAGTTAAGTCGGTGACTCAATGGGTATACCCAGTTGACAAAAAGCAGAAGTCAGCCTTACTAAGTTATTTGATTGGCTCAAATAACTGGCATCAGGTTTTGGTATTTACCCGCACCAAACATGGTGCCAATCGTCTAACCAAACATCTGGAAAAAGACGGTATAAAAGCCATGGCAATCCATGGTAATAAAAGCCAGGGAGCCAGAGTTAAAGCGCTAGCCAGTTTTAAGAAAAATGATATTCAAGTGCTGGTGGCAACTGATATTGCAGCACGCGGTATCGATATTGATCAATTGCCACATGTGGTTAATTTTGATTTACCGAATGTGGCCGAAGATTATGTTCATCGGATTGGCCGAACGGGCCGAGCGGGCAAATCAGGAGAAGCTATCTCATTAGTCAGTGCCGATGAATTTAAACAATTGTCGGGGATTGAGCGACTCATCCAAAAAGTGATTGAGCGAAAGCTAATCGATGGTTTTGAGCCGAGCCATGATGTGCCTTCGTCACGTATAGATCACCGTCCAGTCAAAGCGAAAAAACCTAAAATAAATAAATATCGCGGCAATGACCGAGACAGTAACCGTAGCGCCAATCAAAACACAAAAACTGGCAATAACATAAGCAGAAGACGCAGTACCAGTCGTCGTTCGAGTTGACTACCAACGATAGCTTAATGTCAAATAGGCCCCGACCGAATCATCGCCGCCCTGGACAAGACGATCGGCCACCGAGTCCTGAACGTCGGCGTGCAAATAATCGTCTTTCAATAAGTTAGTTAAAGTCAGTTCCAAACTCCAATCGGTGCGCTGGTATTGGTAATTCAGGTTGAGCAATCTAACGGCATCCGCTGTCGAACGTGCGGATATATGATTATAACTAAAACCAAACTGGTGAGAATCATCTAGACGATAATGACCTCCCAACGCCATGCTCCATTTGGGCGCAAACAGGGCTGTCAAATCTTGCACGTCGATTTCATTACCTTGGCGGAGATAACTGAGATTGCCACTCAGCATCCAGTCGTTGGTAATTTTTTGCCCCTCGATTTCTAATCCTGAACGAGTAAAACTGTCTCGATTTTGAAACATGACACCAGTGCCAGACGGATTGGGTACCCGAATGATTCCGTCGTCTAATTTCATCTCAAACAGATTGATCCCCCAATTATAATCTTTGCCTTTATGGCTATAACCTAAATCGAAACTGGTCAAGGTTTCCGCTTTTAAGTTGGGATTTCCCGCGACTATTTGCGGCGGCACATCAATCCCCAATTGATTGAAATTGGGTGAGTTAAATCCAGTCGAATACAGCATTTTTAACGACCGTGAGTCGTCTATCGAATACACCATCGAGACTCGCGGTGTGATTTGGTCACCGGACTTGGAATTATCGGTATAACGGGCACCGACCACGATTGTCCAGGGTGCTTGACGATAGTCGATTTGGCTAAACAGGGAAATCTCATCCAGGCTATCTTGGCCGAGTAAATTATGCACTACCTGATTGACGGCGAGATCGTGCAGTTCAAAATTGCCAGTTTCCCGTCGTTCGTATTCCACCCCATTCAACCAATTGATTTCGGTTGAGTGTTGATAATTCAGATGCAATCCCGTACGCCAGCGAAAATTGTCTTCAAAACCGTTTTCGAAACGCTGTAGCGCATCACCGACACCGTTAAAAAAATTTTGGGTTGGTATTTCCAAAATATGCTGGTTGTAGTCAGTGAAAATACTCATGTTCCAGTCCTGCATTATCCAATCATAATTGACATGCAACAAATTGCCTTTATACCAGAGATTGACCTCGTTGATTAATGAAGCAGCGCCAGCCAGTCCATTGGTTTCAGCTTGATAGCTATGGACAAAACCCTGCAATTTATTTTTCTCGAAGGCGATATAAAGTGAGCGCTTGTTAGTTTGTTTATTGATGCGGCCGGTTATCGGTGTATCGGCAGGGTAGCTCGACGGTACCGGTCGGTTAGTGAACAATCCCTGATAACCGTCTTGTTGTTGCCATTCGACGCCGATATCAAATTGCCAACCCGAGTCGCTGATAGCTTGACGATATCCTTGTAACTGTTGATGCCCGTTTTCACCAAGCGTTATTGAAAACTCAGCTTGAGACGATTTTTGGGTAACGATATTAATCACCCCAGCCGACGCGTTAGTGCCATAGATTACCGAGCCAGGACCGCGGATCACTTCAATATGATCGATAAGCTCGACCGGAATACCATGGATCGGCGCCCCCCCGTGGGCAGGTTGCCAATAAGGCACTCCATCCAGCATAAACAAAACTTTCTGGCTAAAAAATCCGCTGATCCCCCGGATCATCACGATGTTAGCACCATGGGTGATATCTTGAGTCACCAGATTGGGAATAAAATTCAGCATCTCAGGCAGGCTACGCAAGCCCCATCGTCTTAAGATGTCGGCGTCATAACGAGCGATAATGGCGGGCGCTTGTAACACGCTTTCCGGTTTAAGGGAGGCGATCTTAACTTGCAAGAGTTCTTCTAAGCTGAGTTGAAAAACATTCTCTTCGGCACAAGCTGGAAGCGACAATAATACCAACAAAGCAGCTAAACAAGATAACTGAAAAATTTTGATTGACCGCGGTATACCAAAGCTGTGTAATTTAAAGTTTATAATCACATATATGGGTATAGATCACATTGATCAGAAAGGCAAATGCGCCCTCCGCCGCTACGTATGAAAAACCAAAGAATATATCGCAGCCTTATCACCTCGATTAAGAATGGGCCATTGTCAGCTAAAACCTGTACAAAAATATGAAAATACTCTAACTAATTAACCTAACTGTTACCTCATTAAAAATAATACTCCAAGCTCAATTGAACATAGTCATCTTTTCTGATCCCATAGGTAATATCGGTTTTTGTATCACTAGAAAATAACCAGGTTTCCAGACGCCATTTCCAGTGGTCATCGATTCTGCTTGAAGCTTCAATAAACCCGGAGCGACTAGATGAATTATCCAGATCTTGTACCAGGCCAAGCAAAATCTCAGTCCCATCGACATCGTTAAACACCAATCGACTACCCAACATTAAATCGTTTTGTCCTGGTGTTGTTGCTAGCTCGTCACGGTCGTCATATTGATATTCCATTAACCAACCAATATCCCAAACCGAATCTAGTACGCCGACAGTGGTGTATTCAAATCCTGCGACCATCGCGAAATAGTTTTGCTGCGCATTGGTATCACGATAGATCCCTTCAAATTTGTATAGCCAATCATCTTTGACAAATAGAAAGTCCAATCCTAGTTGTTGCATCTGCGCGTAATAAGGCCTCAGTTGTAACTCATCTCCAACTAAATCTGGAACAAACGAAGGGTCACGGGAAGTGCCATCAAAATAAGACAAACCAAATTCGAAGTCGCCTAATGTGTGGGTCCATCTGACGGCAAAGTCGACGTGCTCCTGCCCTGCCCCTGACTCATATAACGCATCGTCCTGGCTAATAATTAATTCAGGACGTAAGCGCCCATCTCGCCCTGGAAAAGTTCGTTCACGAAAACCCGGTAAAATAAACAGGTCCAGATTTCCCCAATCGCGAATTAGGGTAAGATTAACCATGGCTTGCCCGAGCTTGTCTTCGCCATCGATGGCTTCAACTGAATCGGTTTGACTGATCACATCCACTACCCTCAAAGATTCAGTTTGCCCCCAGTAAACGAATCCGATACCTGTACGTAGTTCCCAGTCATCTCCGACGTGCAGCCACATTAATTCTCTGATATCACCATGACTTCGCTCATTATCCTGTTGGTCCTGACGATAAAAAGCTTTGAATGTAATGCTGTCTA
>CAZOBX010000268.1:0-7807 GCA_964578045.1 uncultured Kangiella sp.
GTCTATATCCAAAAGCAGTATGTCACATTTTGTTTTGTTGCATATATTAATGTTATCTTTGCAAATTACCAATTCAAAATTTTTACTAACGAAATATTCTTCTAACTGGTTTATTAATTCGTCACTACTGCTTATTAAAAGTACCTGATTCTTCATAGTTCACACATTCTGCTGTTTATGGATTTAAGAGTAATGACGATCGCTTGATGGTTTTCCTTTTGTACGTCGATTGAATCAAAAATATTTTATGTGAATCATAGGACGAGATTAATAGAAAAAAGTTCTGTAAATATTTGTAAAGAAGGTCTATTTCGATAATTGTTTCTAATTCGAAAATACATTTGAACTTATCAAATAAATAATGGTCAGTCACTTTAGAGCGAATACAGGGAAGTTAAAAATTTAAAGAAAAATGCTTGATGAAAGTAGATAAGAATCTACTGAGAATTACAACGTTTGAGAGCGATTTCTTAGGGTAAAGAGAATTGGCGCCTACAGAGTTGTTTGTGTGTGCATGATTCTGTAGGCGATTTAATAGAGCCGGCTATGCTAGTTTGGCAAAAGACCTATCCGCGGCGGATAACGTTTTGTCCAATGTTTCTTGATTGTGAGCGGCACATACAAAGCCGGTTTCAAATGCAGAAGGGGCAAGATAAATACCTTCATCTAACATCGCATGAAAAAATTTTCTAAAGGCTTTTTGATCTGAATTTAGCACCTGGGAAAAGCCAGTAATGTTTTTTTCTTCAGTAAAAAATAAACCAAACATACTGCCGACGTGAGTGGTTGTGAACGGGATGGCATGTTTATCAGCCAGCTTTTGTAGACCGACGACTAGCTTTTCACAGTATTTATAAAGCGGTTCGAAGAATCCGTCTTTGGTTAATAGATTTAATGACGCTAGTCCTGCTGACATGGCGATGGGGTTCCCTGACAGAGTTCCCGCTTGATAAACAGGTCCAGCAGGGGCTAGATGTTGCATAATTTCTTTTTTTCCACCAAAGGCTCCCACTGGCATTCCACCACCAATGATTTTTCCAAGCGTTGTTAAATCCGGCGCTACACCATAAAGTTGCTGAGCGGTGCCAGGTCCTACCCGCAAACCACACATCACTTCATCAAAAATAAGAACCGCTTGATATTCATCGCATAATTCTCGTAAGCCTTGCAAGAATCCATCAACGGGCGGTATACAATTCATATTTCCAGCAATTGGCTCGACGATAACGGTAGCGATTTCATCTTTGTTTGCTTCAAATAACTCTCTTACACTTTTCAAATTATTAAATTCCGCCGTTAGAGTATGTTTTGCGAAATCTGCCGGTACGCCGGGCGAAGTTGGCTCACCAAGTGTTAATGCCCCGGAGCCTGCTTTTACTAACAAACAATCAGCATGGCCGTGATAACAACCTTCAAATTTAATCAACTTATCTTTACCGGTAAAACCGCGTGCCAGTCTAATCGCCGACATGGTGGCTTCGGTTCCAGAGCTAACCATTCTCACCTGATCGATGGATGGAATTATCTGACAGACTTTCTTAGCCATGGTTAATTCTATTTCGGTTGGCGCGCCAAAACTTAAACCGTTTTCCGCGGCGTCGATTACGGCTTGTCTTATTGTTGGATGATTGTGTCCATGTACCATTGGTCCCCAGGAACCGACGTAGTCAACATAACTTTTACCGTCTACGTCGGTAATATAGGCACCATCTGCTTTTTCGACAAAAACCGGTGTGCCGCCAACCCCATTAAATGCACGAACTGGCGAATTGACCGCACCGGGAATGAATTCGTTTGATTGATTGTATAGCTCTTGTGATTTGTTCATTTTTATCTCGGAGAATAATAAGTTCTAAGTTCTAAGTTCTAAGTTCTAAGTTCTAAGTTCTAAGTTCTAAGTTCAATTTTTGGTGTTAGTATACTATCGAAGCCCGAAGCCAATTCAGTTTTTCAACCCGATTTGCCAGATAACATCACGCTCATATTTTGTTAACTGATCTTCTACTCCCAAAATACAGGCAAATAATGCCATTCGGACCAACACCCCATTATCCGTTTGGCGGAAGATCGCGAGGCCCGGTTCTTTGTTTAGGTCATTGTCCAATTCATTGGCGTTATTTCTCGAGTCTCTAGGCAGTGGATGCATGATTACCGCATTAGGAAGGCAATGCTCGGAATAAATTTTTTTATTTAATCGAAAGTAGCCTTTGTATTTTTCAGCTTGAGCCATGGATGAAAACCGTTCTTCTTGAATTCTGGTCTGATAAATAATATTGGCTTGGGATAGGCCTTTTTCTAAATCGCTACCAATTTCTACCTGATGGCCTGCGTTGGATAACATGTCAAGGTAAGCGCTGGGAAGTTTCAGTGCCTGCGGAGAGACCAGTTGAATTTTTAATCCGCGATATAATGATAATATATGACACAAAGAGTGTACCGTCCGGCCATGTTTCAAATCACCCAATAAGGTCAAGCTCAATTGTTGGATGTTTTGTCCTAATCGGGCCAATTCGTTTTTGATGGTAAAAAGATCCAACAAGGCCTGGGTCGGGTGTTCGTTAGGTCCATCGCCGCCGTTGATTACCGGAACCCGACTACCTTCGGCAAATTCTGACACAGAATGAGACTGTGGATGACGCATAACAATGCAATCGCTATAACCGGATAAAACTTGAGCTGTGTCATAAAGTGATTCTCCTTTCGCGAGCGCTGAATTAGAGAGACCGGTGGTTTCTCTGACTTCGCCACCAAGTAAGTTGAATGCACTGCCAAAACTCACTCTGGTACGAGTACTCGCTTCAAAAAACATATTGCCAAGCACCGCGCCTTCCAGTACACGAGTCATTTTCTTGCGGGTAGCATAAGGGCGCATTTTTTCTGCGACTGCAAACAATTTATCGATTGCTTCAAGAGAAATATCTTTGACGGATAACAGGTGTTGGCCACGAAATGTCATACAGAAAACCTCAACTAAAATTAGTCGTCATTTTAATCTCTTTTAGCTGTTTTTGGTACAGATTTCATCAGTTTTGCACTATTCATCAAAGATCAATTTTATGTCCTGACGGTGTTTAATTGTGGTTTTGTTCTTCTGGACGCCGGTGCTTTTTTTGAATTTATCGGAATAAAAGGGTAGGATGTTTGATAAATGGGTGGAGTATTGGTTAAATCGCATGGCCAAAAACAGACCAAAGCCACCCGATAAAAGGAATAAAACAATTTTATGGTTCGATTTCTTATTCGGTTAGTCATATATGCTTTCGTTATTGGGTTGAGTCTCTATATCGGTGTGCAGTGGAAACTAAAGGAAGATTTAAAGCATTTCGGATCCAAGTTAAAGCCCTACGCACAGTTTGATTATCAAAGCTCTGCAATGTCGCTCGCCGGCACCATCATCCTAACCGATATCAGCTTACATTTTCAGCAGCAAGATATCACTATCACAATCGACAAGATCGAATATTCTAGTGGTTCTATTCTCGATATGGCATTTTTCCGCAGCCAGCTTGATAGTCAAAAATATCCTGAACAGATGACTTTAAAGATTCAAGAAGCGGTTATTCCACTAACACCCCCGCTGGTCAAATACATTAGCTCTGCTGAGCAAGGCTCTATCTGGTCGGCACTTAATGCCACCGCCTGTGGCAAAATAAAACACATCGGTATTAACCAATATTTTAGTATGGGGTATGACTATATCGTCTTTTCGTCCGAATCAGAATTCCGTCGCGATGAGTACAGCGGAAATCTGGTCGGTAGCGGGTGGATGGATATAGAAGAAACCAGTAAACTCTCTTTTCAATTAAATTTGGCCGGATTCTATCAGAGCGTTAACGGCCCCCTAACCCACCAGCAAACTCCGACGTTAGAAGCATTTACCCTGGATATTCAAGATAATGGTTATAACCGCCACAGGAATGAATATTGTGCGTCACGATCGGGTCAGGAGACTGTTGAATATATTGAACAACATGTAAAAATGGTCAGCCAAAAACTGAATACTGTTGGTATCAAAATGACCCTGGCTGGTAAACGTCATTATAGCGATTTTCTGCAGCCTTCGAGTTTATTGCATCTTTCAGTTCAGCCTTCGGTGAGCTTTTCGTTCAATGATTTTGGTTATTATGATGAACAACAACTGAGAAAACTGCTCGGCCTAAGGTTACAAATCAATCATAAAACCGTAGCGACATTATTTAATCATTGGAGGTTAGATCGGTTTAACCAGATCGTAATGAGCGACTTATCTGATAACACCGAAGCGAGCAATAAACCTCGCTATGAAACGGTATTTATCAAAAGGGTATTTCAGAAACAAGCATTGTCCTCGGTGGAAAAGTTTATCAATGAAAAAATTAGAGTGATCCGAAACGACGGAAAAAAATTCGAAGGGAAACTCACTGAAATCAAAAATAACAAGCTGCTAGTAGCGATGGCTGTTGAAGGAGGGATCGTAAAAGTGCCTGTAGAAATTAAAACGATTGATGAGTTTTTTGTCTATCAATAAAAACCAATAGTGTAACAATGGATTTGCAAATCCTAAGCTGGTTTCACAACAACAAGAATGACCACCGCAAACAAAACTAACACCGGAAATTCATTAAACCAACGATAAAATACCTGAGTTCTTGCAGATTGCCGGTTGATAAATTGGTTTAAATATTTTCCGCAAATAAAATGATAAATAACCAATAGTAGGACCAACGCCAGTTTTATCTGCAGCCAGGCGGCTTTAATTAATTCTGGATTTAACGCCAACATCCATACACCTAGTCCCAGAGTCAGTATCATAAAGGGCGTGACAAAGCGGTAGAGTTTTTTTGCCATGGTTAATAAATGTTGATAGCTTTCATCGCTTTCGGTGCTTGCCAGGTTGACAAATATCCTTGGCAGATAAAACAATCCCGCAAACCAACTGGTCATAAAAATAATGTGCAGCGCCTTGAGCCACAAATAGGTCATTTTAAGCACTCTACTCGTTTAGTCATTGGACCATTCTATCCTAACAAGTGGTTTTTTGTCAGTATAAAAAAGGGAGCGAATCTCTCCCATTAATGAATGCCATATATTGTTTAGACGCGCTATTTTATAGAAACGGGTCCTTTGATATTGCTCATTTTGAGTCCGCCACTGCCTTCTTCAATAATTGTCAGTCCGTTACGAAGGTTTTTCAGGTCGATACTGCCTGAACCATCATCGATGGTAACCAGGCCTCCAATGTCATAAACATCCATACTACCGGAACCATCTTCGATGGTTACCTCACCGCCGATATGTTGAATATTCAAGCTTCCGGAGCCATCATCGACTTTTACGTTGCCACTAACCGTGTGGATAGTCAAACTGCCAGAGCCGTCTTCTACTTCAACATTGCCTTTGATATCAGTGATATGGATACTGCCGGAACCGTCATCAATATCGAGATCATTATCAATCTTGCTGATTTCTATTTTACCGGAGCGGTCCTCTATTTTTAATTTGATACCAGCAGGAAGCTTGATGGTTAGATCGATTTTTGGGCTGTTATTTCGCCAATTGACATGTTTTTTATAGGCAGCGTCTGCAATCAATATGGCCCGTTCGCCGTCTCCCTGCAAAGATAATTTGATATCTTTATCATGCGCTTCGATATCCGCAACGACTTCAATGCTATCTAGCGATTGATCCCCTTCAATAATCAAAAATCCCGCAGCAGCATCAATGTGCAAGCTCTTAATATCACTGGCATCAAGTTTGAGTGTTTTTGTTTCTTTATAGTCCAATGAGGCGGCGTTTAATGTAATGCAGCCTGATAAGGCAAACATAACACCAGTGGTGGCAATTGATTTAAAGAGATTGTAAGATTTTAGTATTGGCTTGCTTAACATGTTTGTTACCTCATTTTATTGTTTGATTTGATGAATCTTATTTAGGTGATTCGAATTTTTCACGGGTTTGTTTTAAAACTAATGCTACAAGGCAATTCATATGCCATGTTGATAATTGTAACCATATCAATAGCTTATGAAAAACTTATTTTTTCTAAACAAACTTTTGACCACAAAATAGTCAGTTACACCGGTCACTAATCAACCATAGCGCTATCGCTAAAATTAAAAGCTGTTGTAAATCATCGGCAGCGTGAGTCGATAGGTGAGACACATGTCGCTTTTAGTGTAGACGCAAGAAACGTCTGAAAGGTTTGCAAATGCATGATAACTCATCTCATCTTTCCAGAATAAAGAGTTCGAACATTCAAATTCAAAACATTAAATAGTATCAATGAAATTTCACTATTTACGTTCCATTTGGCCAGAAATTAATTGCCGATAAAATTTATCGGCTTGTTGCAATTGGTGCTGGTTGAATACCTTGATTCCGTTTTTTCTTAACCACATAGCTGTTATTCCTTCACCGGCTATTTTTATTTTGCTGAAACTACCGTCATTGATAAGCGATGAGCCACAAGAAGGGCTTCCTTCAGTAAGGATCGCCATTTTTATATGATGTTGTTTGCATTTATCCAGGGCGATTTTCGCGCCATCGAAAAACGCTTTGGTAACATCCTGATTTTCTATATCAATGACTCTTATCGATTTTTCAGACCAATATTGGATTTCTGCAGGTAGGCGTGGGATATTTAATCCACCGGCGACTTCAGGGCAAATAGGAACTAGCGTGTTTAATTTCATCCAATGCTTGATGATTTTATCTTCGAGCAATAGATGTTTGCCATCATAACGAACTTTCTCGCCTAATAGACATGCACTGATTAAAATAGACTCTATTGCCATAATGATTGGTTAGCCGAATCTTCTTTTTGGAAAGGGCATACCGTAACACAAATTATTGGCGTTTTTCTGGATTTACTACCCGCGGCAGACAACAAACATACTTTCTCTCATCGATAGCGTAAATCCGTCTATTGATGACAATAAAAACTAATATCTCACTAGTTTATCCTTGCTCACTGATCTGCTTTTCCATGCAGATTGGGTATAATAGAGAGATAGTTCAACAGTTGTGTCGTTTAAAAGAGATCGAGCAAATGAGTATCGAACAAACCTTGTTAGATAGAAGCAATTCCAAATGCGAGCTATGCAGTTCGGAGAAAATCCTGTCCGTTTACGAAGTTCCACCGGTTGAGGGCACAAATTCCGATAAATCGGTGATGGTATGTGAGGTTTGCAAGGCACAAATTGAAGGAACCTCTCAACTAGATACAGGTCATCACTGGCGCTGCTTAAACGACAGCATGTGGAGTCCTGTACCGGTAGTTCAAATCATGGCCTGGCGATTGCTAAATCGTCTAAAAGCTGAAAGCTGGGCTCAGGATATGTTGGATATGCTCTATCTGGACGATGAAATGAAGGAATGGGCAGAGGATGGCGGTATTGATACAGAGGCCGAAGGCCCTACTCTGGATAGCAATGGCGCGGTGTTACAAGCTGGGGATACAGTGACTTTAATCAAAGATTTGGTGGTTAAAGGCGCTAATTTCACCGCCAAAAGGGGCACTGCAGTTCGTAATATCTCATTAACTGACAATCCCGAACAAATTGAGGGGCGGGTAAATGGCACTCGCATTGTTATATTGACATGTTTTTTAAAAAAATCCACTTAGTTATTGAGTTAAAAAAATCAAATGAAAGAAGTATAGGAAGTGAGAAATATCACATCTGAGAAAATAAAATATCAAGTAAATTTCTATTCATAGGAATGTCAATTTCATCCGCTTGAACGCTTATTTCGATCTCTTCGCCCGGCGATTTTGCCAGATTAATAATTTTCGTTTCGGTATAGTGACGTTGATTAAGGCTATAAAAAC
>CAZOBX010000269.1:0-7777 GCA_964578045.1 uncultured Kangiella sp.
GTTTTTAGATGAAGTAGCAGAATTACCCATAGCGATGCAAGTAAAATTGCTTCGAGCGATCCAGGAAAAAAGCATTCGTCCAGTCGGTGCGGATACAGAAATACCAGTCGACACTCGGATCTTAAGCGCCAGTCATCGGAATCTGCTGGAACTTGTCCACCAAGGCACCTTTCGTCAGGATTTATTCTACCGTATCAATGTAATTGAAGTTAATGTTCCGTCATTACGAGAGCGAAAAGCGGATATTGCCAGACTAACCCGATACCTGCTTGAACAGCTTGCAAAAATGCATGGAATTGAGAATGTTCAAATATCAAAACAAGCTTTAGTCGAATTAACTGAATATCATTTCCCAGGGAATATTCGAGAACTGGAAAACATCCTGGAACGCGCATTGACATTGGCCTCACAGGAAACGATTCAAACCAGCGATCTTAATTTGCCGAAACACCCGTTAGCAATCGATAACGGCCGCATCTTTCCTGACCGCAATAATTTACCTCTGGATGAATACCTTGCCAATATAGAAAGTGAAGAGATCCTGGCGGCATTGGAAAAAACCAAAGGCAATAAAACCAAAGCCGCTAAAGAGCTCGGTATCAGTTTTCGCGCTATGCGTTATAAACTGGATAAGCTGAATATTCAGTTAGATTGATCTCGCCTACAATCACTATCGTCAATTTCCTACAGAATACTTGGTCATTGTCTTAGTTATAAAACCGACTTATCTTCGCCCACTGCTAGAAGATGCCTATCCACAACATGCTTATTTCTGTTCATAATGAGTTCCTCACTGGACGAGTCAAATAACAAAAGGAATAGACTTATGAAACAATCTAATCGTGCATTTACTTTAATCGAACTGTTGATCAGCATTTCGGTGATCGCGATAACTTTTAACCTCGCACTGCCCTCATTTGGTGAAATTTTAGATCGCAGCAAGGTCAGGGCTAATGTTCAACAACTCACTCAGACACTTCAATTATCAAGAATCAAAGCGATTAGTGGTAATACCAAAGTCACTTTGTGCCCAATTAACGAGACGGGGGTTTGTGGCAGTGATTGGTCAACCGGCTATATGTCTTTTATCGATAACAATGGCGATCGCCAGTACAACGGCGACGACGTGATATTGACCGAATATCTATCGACCGACGAAAAATCTAGTTTAAGCTGGCGAGCATTTGGCCATAAAAATTCACTGCAATGGTTAGCAACAGGCATCACTAATCATCAAAATGGAAGTTTCGAATTTTGTTATGATAACAAAGCGGACAAGTCGAGAGCACTATTCCTGACCAAAGCTGGACGGATCAGGCATTCAAAAGATACCAACGGTGATGATATTCACGAAAACTCGACTGGTGGCGCTATTCGTTGCTAGCGAATTAGGGAGCAAGCAAGCTCCCAATCTCAAGGCTGATAAACCTTTACTCGATAGCCCTTACTGGCTAGCTCTTCTGCTTGAAGCTGGCTCATAATACCTTTGTCGCAATAAAGTAAATAATTTTGAGCTTTGTCCAGCTCAGAACAAGATTGCAATTTAAAAAACGGGATAGATATAATTTTATTAGCCGTTAATTGCAATGGTTTTAATGCTAATTCATGTGGATGGCGAATATCGATCAGGACATCGTCCTTATTAGGCAACGCGACGACTTCTATTTCTTGTAAATTGGTTTTAGAGTTATAAATTTCATCAATATTTTCTACTTTTCTAGCGTCGAATGCCTGCTTAAGTATTTCGAAATCAAATCGTTTTTCTTCCGCTTCCACTTTAGCTAATTTTGCTCGGGTGGTCGGTTTATTAGAAATGACTCCGCAATATTCTGGCATTACGGCGGCAAATTGCTCAGTGCCGATTTTGCGAGACAATGAAATGATTTCCGGCTTATCCATCACTATTAAAGGACGCATCACCAGCTTATTACATACCTCATCAATCACGGCTAAATTGGTTAAAGTCTGACTGGAAACTTGTCCTACTGCTTCTCCGGTCACCAATGATGGTGCGTTAAATTCTTCGGCTACCTGGCTGGCCACTCTTAACATCATTCTTTTAAGGATTACACCCATTTGACGGTGATCGATCTTATTCAGAATTTCAGCCACCACTTTTTCAAAAGGTATGCTTATAAAAAGTATACGATGAGAAAAAGAGTATTTTTCCCACAAGTAATGAGAGACTTGTTTAACTCCGACTTCATGTGCCATGCCGCCTAGATTAAAAAAACAATAATGGGTTCTTATGCCGCGTTTCATCATTAAGTAACTCGCTACCGAAGAGTCAAAGCCTCCAGAAATCAAACTGACACAGGATTCTTGCTGACCCATCGGAAACCCGCCGAGCCCCTCAATACGATTGACCACGGTGAATAAGGTATCACCTCTCACTTCCAGGTTAACGGTCACTTGAGGGTCTTTTAATTTAACCCCGGCATTGTCACTATTATGGTAGAGCGCTCCGCCAACCTGCCTTTCGATATCAATCGAACTAAAAGCATGTTTGCCGGATCGTTTAACCCTGACACAAAATGTTTTGTTTTTTACATTAGCTGAAAATTCCTGAATAACAATCTTGGCAATATCATCAATCGTTTCAAACTGGTGGGGTTTGACCTTAAGAATAAAGTCGATGCCAGGCGTTGATCGAAGACGGGCAACAATCTGCTCCTCCAGATGTTCGTCGGATTGGTCAATATCCAGTTCAATGAGATCCCAGCCACCCGAAATTTCTGGATGTTGAACAATCGGGCTCAAGACTTTCTTAAGATTTTTACGAAGTTGTGCTATAAATTGCTTTCGAACCGGGCGGCTCTTTACGATAATTTCAGGGAATAATTTTATGACGAATTTCATATCATGGACTATGAGGCTTGCTAGAAAGGCCGCTATTCTAGCTTATCTTGGTTGACGGGTAAAAGTTTATCCTTGAAAAACAAAGATTTTTGAAAGCACTTTACGTCGATGTATGAGTTTCTTCTGTGGCCTTGACGAAGCTACCTTAAAGCACAATTAAGGTTTCTTGAAAAAGCAGGTCATTCTCCTTTTGTAAAAAACAGCCAACCAAAGGCTTTAACTTCATTGAAGGTCAGTCATCCTGCAACAAAATCTTTATTTTTCTCCGCTGCAACGAGATATCCTCTACCTTAAATAACGTCTGTAAGTACAAATTACGCCCTGATCAAGCCTACAAAAAGGCCTTCTATAACAAGATCTTCAGCAGGTAGCACAATAGGCTCATAAAGATCATTAGCAGGCTGTAAAACCGCATTAGCGCCTTGTTTTTGTAAGCGTTTTACGGTCACTTCATCTTCAATCCGCGCTACCACAATCTCACCAATATTTGCGGTCTGAGTTTTTCTAACAGCAATCAAATCTCCATCCAGTATTCCGGCATCGATCATGCTGTCACCTCTGACTCTCAGCAGAAAGGTCGGTTTTTTGCGTCTTAAGACTTCAGGAATTGTGACATAACTTTCTACATTTTCAATAGCTTCTATAGGTAAACCAGCCGCCACCGAACCAACCAAAGGTAATTCGTATTCATTTTGCGGACTGAGTAGCCTGATCCCACGCGGTTTATCTGGGTATATCTCTATCACATTTTTTCTTTCAAGAGCTTTTAAGTGGTCCGCCGCGGCTTTAGAGGACTTTACTCCGATCAATTCGGCGAGCTCCACATGTGACGGGGCAATGCCATAATCCTCAATGTAGTTCTTTAAAGCGTCAAGCACTTCTGATTGTCTTTGCGTCAATTCTTTAGTCATACTTTTGTCCCCATAGATAAATCAAGAACAAGACATAGTGAGTCAGCCCTATTCAGTTATTTCAGTAGTTCAAATATACGCCGGCTAAATCACGATCTCCGAATACAAGCACTACCTATGCAAATAGTACTTTAATCCTTTTATACTTCATTGTAAATAGTAAATTAAACCAAGTGGGTTAAAAAGAAGTGGAATATGGCAAAGAAAGATTACTTGATTGACTGGCAGGTACCGGAAAATCGCTGAAATGAGGAACTTTTCAGACTGTGTTTTGACTGTGCAGAGAATTCTTCTAGCACATTGGGCAGTAATTGATAGCCAACCCATTGATTTCTGCCATTAGACTTTGCTTGATAAAGTCCTTTATCTGCTATATCTAAAGCATCCAGCCATGCCCAATTGTTGATAACCTGTTTGACCATCGGATAATAACAGTAACCGATAGAAACCGTGAGATCGATCGTTTCATCATTTGAACCTGAAAATCGATTATTATTTATTCTATCCAGTAATCTGATGCACAGCTCCTCAATGCCCGAAACATGATCCGGCCGAAGTGCAATTAAGAATTCTTCTCCTCCCCAGCGGATCAGATAATCCCCGTCTCTAATGTTGCTTTGCAGAACACTCACAACTTGTTTGAGCACTTCATCGCCAGAATTATGCCCGTAGGAATCATTAATATCTTTAAAAAAATCAATATCAACTAGTAAAAATACGATGTTTTGTTCCGGCATCTCCTGCCTGGCATTTCTGATATAATGAGATATATCGCTCAACATTTGTTTCACCAGATATCGACGATTAAAAGCGCCCGTTAATGGATCGGTATAGGAATAAACCGAAAGTTTTTCGTTTGCAGCGGCCAATTTTTGATTGGAGATCAGCAACGCATTGGTTTTATCCGAAACCATTCGCTCTAGCGCTTCGACTTTTTTCTTATTACGATAAATTACCAGACGATACGAGCCATACAACAGCAACATAGTAGCTAAGGCAATCAGTAATCTAAAAAACATCGTTTGGTAATATCTCGGATTAATCGAAAACGCTAACTGAGTAGGAGTTTTTGCCCAAATGCCATTATTATTACCAGCAACTACTTCAAATATATAGTCCCCGTGAGGAAGATTAGTATAGCTGACGATTCTATCCGCGCCATTATCGAGCCATTTTTCCTGATAGCCGAGTAGTCGATAACGATATTTAACCAAACCCTCATCAAAACTCGTTAAACCGATAAATCGAAAACTGATATCTCTTTCGTCAAATGCCATCTTGTGGAGGCCTTTGATATTTTTTTGATAAAAATACATATCAAACTCTTGTTGGTTTATAAGCAAAGATTCGATCACGGTTTTTACTAATGTAGTATTCTTTCTCACTTTATCTGGCTGGAGTTTTAGCACCCCTTTTCGAGTAGGAAACCACATGTCTCCGCCGATTTTGGTTGATTTTGCATGTCCTGCACCATTGCAACAATAGGCCTTTTGACTACCGATTGCATAACCACTGTCCTTTAAAATCGCGGTGGTGATAACACCGTCTTTTTTATCATCTATAAAAGCGTTCAGACTCTGGTAAGCCAGTCGGTAAACACCGTCAAATCCAGATACCCAAAGTGAGTCTTTCAACTGATTCAGGCTAAATGAATTATTAAAAACCAGGCCATTTTTCTTACTTAGATTTTTCCATTGTTCTTCTACTCTTACGAATAATCCCTCACTATAAGTACCAACAAGTAAGCGTCCTTGATAGATATCTAAAGCGGTGATAAATGTTTTTAATCTTTTGTCATCCACTTTATGTAAGCCAAAGTAAAGATCAAAATAAGCTAGCCCGGATTGAGACCCCAGATAAATCGTTTTATTCAGTTCAACAACCGCACGAAAACTTTCACTTTCAAACGGTGTCCCGATACCGATATGCTGCAGCGTTTCGTCTGATTTTCGAAAAACACCCTGCCCCGTCAATATCCATAGGGCCTGTTGACTATCACGGTAAATAGCATTTATTTGTAATCCTAAAAGCCCATCAAGATGTTTTTCATACAACCGATTTCCTTGTTGATCAAAATGAGCGATACCACCTTTTGTTCCCACCCAGATACTCTTATCGTCGTCAATAAAAAGCGTATAAGCCGATGGGTTAGGAAGCTGTTGTTTACTTATCAAAGATGTAAACTCTTTGCCAGAATATTGATACACGCCGTTGTCAGTACCAATGAGCAGGTTAGATAGACTATTTCCAGTGACGCTCCAGATCAGGTTTTCTTTGATCCCCTGATATTCACCGTAACGTACCGCCCAACTATTCCACAATTGAAACAAGCCACGGTCACTTGTACCCAACCAAAGTGCGCCGTCTTTGTCTGACATAAACTTCGACACTCTTTGGTAACTGGGTTTTTCGTTGCCGTTATGTAATCGTTTTTGTTTTATTCGATAGGTTGCAATGTCTGTGGCGACCCATAAAATCTGATTTTCATCCAAATACAAGGCATTAGTTGGTTCATTGGTTAGTGGAGTAACATTATCTAATTGAAAAAATTGCCCATCTCGATAAAACAGCATGCCTTTTGAGGTGGCCAACCAAATTTCTTGCCCGATAACCTGAATATCTATAATGACGGCTTTTTCAAATCTTGCCGGTAATCTATTGATTGACGAAACGTTGTTTTTGATGACCGTTAACTGGCCGCGCCCGCCAACTAACAGTCCAAGTGACGAGTTTTCTAACGAATAACTTTCTGACGAGTAGCTTACTGATGAAATAGCGTATGGTAAAATTCGTCTGTTTATGATCGTAAATAGACCGCTGGTAGCGGAAACCAGAATTTGCCCGTCATATTCTAACAATTTGGTCGGCTTGATCAATAGGGTATCAGTGTCCTCTATTGCAATGAAGCCACTGCTGTCTTGCAAAACCAATCCAGAGTCCGTTAACACCCAGAGTATATCTTGCTGATCGATTAACAGGTCATTTATAATATTGCTTTGCAGCGCTTTGGTATTTGAGCGATCAAAACCGACAAATTCTTTACCGTTGAATCTAGCTATTCCATTTTGAGTACCGATCCAGATATAACCAATTTTCTCTTGAACCAGAGCCGTGACGCTGATCTGCGGTAATTGCTCATCAACTCCCCATTGCTTGCTATTGTATTCGTTTAAGTTTCTATCGGGATTAAGTGCATACCCGCACGGCGGATAAAACGCCAGTAACAGAAAAATTTTAAGGTTTATTAGAAGCCGCATAAATATAGGAGAATACCCGCAAAGGGTTATTTTACTTTTTTGAACCGGTAGTTGAACAAAATTTTGCACCAACCGCCTTTTTATTATAATAGCAGTTTTGTATTTTTTTGCAGACAATAGAAAGACCTTTCTAATGAATAGCTATTTGCTCCTCCAGATTGTCGAATAAAACCTGTAACTTTTTGGCTGAAATACTGCCTTTAGTTTTAATATTAGTAGCAAATAGACTAATACGATACTCCTGTAAAGCCCAAAAGATCTGGTCTAATTGAGTTTTCACCTCGTGCTGATTTTGTAGCTGGTCCAGCTCCTGCCACCAGTCTTTCCAGTCTTGCCAAATTTCCAATGAATTTTGCTCCTTCGGAAAATTTTCCTTGATTCGAACCAATCGAGATTCGATCCCTTGCAAATAATGCTTATATGACAGATACAAATTATCTCCTTGCTGTATAAATCGATCACAGGACCACAAGGAAACGAGTTGCTCTTTGATGTCTTCAACTGATCGGCGATAAACCTCACTTTTTAGCGCCGCCAGTTGCGAGTAAATTTTGTTTTTTTGTCTTAACAGTTTTAAAAGTTGTGTTAATCCTTCTGCCATGACGGTTCGACCTGAATCTGAAAACTCTGCAACGATTTCTGAGAAGTGTTTTTTGCTGGTAATGGTTTTTTTCTTTTGCGCGAACATATTGAATAGGATAGATAACACCAACCAATCCAACAGCCTTGAAAACCCGCCAAATCGAAGGT
>CAZOBX010000270.1:0-3507 GCA_964578045.1 uncultured Kangiella sp.
TATTTTTTTAGCGATAATCGAGTTATCACCCAAATCATCGACAACAATCGAAATCTTCGGTTTAACTGAAGCGTGATTTTTATCGTTTGAATGCGCAATAACCAGGTTCGAAGAAAGCAGACTTGCCATTATCAGCGGCGCGATCAGTTTTTTGCATAACAGATTGATCGCCGATTACTCCTTTTTATCCGACAGGATTTCAAACGCTTGCAGCAATTCCAAATCATTTAAGATTTCGATTTGTTGACTGTTTTCCAACCCGGCGGTCTTAAACATCACATCGGGTTGAATACCAACATCCTGAATTTTATGACCCTTTGGTGAGAAGTATTTTGCAGTAGTAATTTTGAGCCCTGATTTCTGTCTTAAAAAATAAATTGACTGGATCGAACCTTTACCGTACGAGATATCCCCAAGAATCGTCGCTTTGTTATGATCTTGAAGCGCGGCAGCTAATATTTCACTGGCGGAAGCTGAGTAAGCGTTCATCATGACAACCACTTCCAGATCAACATAGGGCGCGATGCTACTCGCATTAAAAACTTCGTTAGCTTCAGTTGTTCTACCAGATGAGGTGAGCAAAGTGCCCGAGTCGATAAATAGATCAGATATCTGGATCGCCGACTCTAATACACCGCCGGGGTTATTGCGTAAATCAATAATCAATTTTTCAATCGGTTGACTGGTCGATAGCTTGTTCACCGCGTCGATAAATTCAATCGGACTTTTCTTAGTAAACTGAGATATGGCAAGATAACCGATATTAGTTGGCAGCAGGTCGCTGGTAATACTCGGTAAGTAAATGATTTCCCGAGTTAATACATAGTTTTTTTGTTTCGTTTCAAGTTGTTCTGAGGCGTTATCGTTCGGCTTGAAGCCGGTTTCAATAATAGTCAGCTTTACCTTAGAATTGACTCTGCCGTGTAACAGTTTGTAGGCATCGTCTGAAGAAATACGTTTGATATCAATATCATTGATTCGGCTGACTACCATGCCTTTGGTGAGTTTTTGCCTGTCTGCCGGCCCATTTTTGACCACTGTATCGATCTGTATGCCTAATGGGTGATCCGCAAAACTTAATCCAATTCCTGCATATTCACCATTATTATCGGCGGTGAAGTTAGCAAAAGCAGAGGAATCGAGATATTTTGAATGGTTATCCAGGCTACTGACCATGCCTTTGATGGCGGCTTTGATAAGGGCTCTGTCATCGACTTCTTCTACATAGCTGGATTTTACGTAATAATACACTTCGCTAAAGGCGTGTAATTCATCAAGCGGAAGCGTCTGCTCCGGTTGATTCTTCGCCTGGCTTATTGAAGGCGAAAATACTCCGTTGCAGATGAGAAAAATGCAGGTCAGCCATAGGGGCATATTAGTATTTGATGTCAATTTAGTCATGAAACTTGGTTAGTCCATAGGGAAATTTTTTACTGTATTCAGGCTTAATCAATCACAAATTGCCTGGATTATTTGGTCTTGCATGAATTACTGAAGCAAGACTAATATAACCAACCGGTTAAAGATCAACAAATAAAAAGCTACTTAATTTGTATAAAAAAGTAAGAAATGAGTCATAATTCAATATTATTTTATAATACTTCTACCGGCTTGGATAACTAGGTATCGGCCAAGGCCAAAAAAACTCAAACTCTAAATTAGCCTAATCGGCATATTTATAGCTGGTAGACTTAGATTATTTAACCCCAGTTGAGGTTATTTAGCCCTCCTTGCTGTCCAAATAATGAGATCAATGCTCTTGTTAACAAAAATAATTAAGTACTTCGGATATTTACTGATTGCCCTATTCGGCGGATATTTGCTTTTTCCTGCATGGGCAAGTTGGCTGATCAGTGCCAATTTACCAGGCAATATGACCTTAATCGATTTCGAAAGTGACTACCCTGGGTTCAAGCAAATTTCAATTAAACGACTGGTGTTGATGCGAGGAGAGCAACAATTCAGCCTTGAGGATCTTCGGCTCGATTATGATTTAAGCGATATTCAACTTCATCGGCTGACGGTTGAGTTAATAGGTCAAAACACCACCGTTCGAGAAGATGTTCCCCTGTTCGCACAATTGTCTGACTTAAGGCTTCCTGAAATAAGCGCAAAAGATTTTGCTCCATTGCTGCGATTGCAACGGGTCGCTATTGCCGAAATGAGCGTTATCGGCAATAAACAAATTTTTCACTTTTCCCAGCTTGAATTAGCGCGCCGAGAGCCAACTAACTTCGCCCTGAAAATGTCGATGTTGCATCCATTAAATGAGAGGGCTGTAGATTTAGAGTTTATATTGGGCTTAAACGAGCAAGCCAATGAGATTAGCTTGCAGGTCACCAATAACGAGGCACCGCTTATTTGGCTATCTCATCAGCAAACGGACCATCAAACCACAATCGGTCTAAGTTTTAATTCCCAAAATATACAGAGTCTATTGGTGGATCAGCTCTCCAATTTCCCAATAAAGACCAAAGAAAATATTGAAATCCATTGGTTGCAGGATAAATCAGCTAAGTTAGTAAAAATTAAAATCAAAACTCTGCTTGAGATTTTTCCTGAAGCAATTAATTTTTCTGAAATTAGCATTCAACCACATGGTAACGATCAGTTGGATAAAAGCGTTGGAATTCCCTTCGAATTGTCGCTTAATACTAAATTAGACGAGCCTTCGAACGCCAAGATTAAGCTTAGCGGAAGTATGGACCGGGGGCTAAAAATTAAATATAGCGATGGGCTGATAAAATTGGGACCAGCAAAATTTAATATCGCAACAACGCTTGCATTCGATAACTCGGTCAAACAGCTAGGGTTTACAAATAGTCGCATCGATTTATCAGGTGTCGATTTTATGTTTGACCGTCAACAATCGAACATGAAGATCGCAGAATATCGATTAGATGCAGTCGCCCAAAATATTCAGCTAAACCTGGATGATTTAGTCAATACGAGGTGGCAGTTTAAAGGCGTTTTTTCTAGTCCTGAAGTGGTTGGCACATTGATCAAGCAAGATTTCAAACAGTCAGCCAGTCTAGTCTCCGCTGAGAGTAATCAAAGTGATAATGCCAACACTTTGCGTTTAGATTCTCAAATTGAAGTTAACTTCGAAGTGGTTAAAACGGATAATATTGTCAGCAGTGGAGAGCTATTATTATCACGGTTACAAGTAATCGACCTTAACTATCAACTTAAAGGGCCATTAGAATTTAACTGGCAATCGGTACAGTCAGACTTGACTCAGGGAAGCGCCGCGTTAGTTTATGATAGTCGCCAAAATCAGGTCGTCGGTTTTGACTTTGACAGCCTGAAAGTAGAAGCCAATTTATCTTTAGATGGCCATCAAATAGAAGGTGCGGGCAAACTATCCATCAATCAGCAAGATTTAGCGCCTTTTAGTTTTAAGTTTGATAAGACTGCGTCACGATTGATGGTTGACTTGAAAAAGAACCAACTCGCCAATCAAATTTTCAATCATTTTTTAGCGGCGATCGGTAAACAAAATAAAAT
>CAZOBX010000270.1:3517-7662 GCA_964578045.1 uncultured Kangiella sp.
AAATGGCACTAGAGATTCTGGCAGGCGAAGTGGTTCATTCGGCGGGGGTCGGAATTGACAAGTTATTGCTGTTAGACAGTGAGTTGGCGATAACAGACATGTTACTACAATTTGATAATAATCAAGTTCAGGGGCTGAATGTGGCTCAAAAACTCACTTCACTCGAACCGCTGGTGTTACAAACTCATATTGATATCGACAAAATAGCGTTTGCCAGTGGTCTTTCCATCGATAATTTCTCTGCGTCGGTTAGTAGTCGTTCGATTGAAGATATTAGTCTTCATTCAGTCAAAGCTGATTTGTTGGAAGGGCATCTTATTGCGGATAAATTACAGATCGGTACTAATAATTTGACTAGATTACCGTTTCAGTTGAAGCAGATTTCACTGACCGAACTTATTTTCTTGATCGATATTCCCGGCTTGTACGGGGAAGGGAAATTGGATTTTTATCTTCCTTTGAGTCTTGAATCTGGCAGTGTCACGGTTGATGAAGGCCATTTTAAAGCGACTGAAAAAGGCATTATAAAATATATCTCTGGTCAGGAAGATTCGGGGGTCGAGGAAAATATCGCACTACAAGCTCTGAAGAACTTTCATTATGATGAGCTCGATGGCACGTTGTCCTACAATAAAGCCGGCGAATATCACATTAGGTTGCACTTATTAGGAGCCAATCCTGACCTTTATAACGGATATCCCGTCGATTTCGTGTTAAATTTAAGAGGCGAGTTATCGGGCATATTTCGATCTCTTTTTCTTACTGGTAACTTTGAAGAAGCCGTTTTGCAACAAGTTAAAGCGGAACAAGTACCTTGACACATAAGTTTTGCCTGAGCTCCCGTAGGGCAAGCAATAGCAGTCATCTACGGCGTTATAGCCCCTTGAATTAGAATGACTAGTTCTGCGGTACTATGCCTTGTAGCTAACCGCTATTTGACTTGCTGAACTGGCCAGAACTTATGTGTTAAGGTACTAGAACAAAAATCAAAAAAATTATTAATATTCATTTTTTATTCAGATACGATCGACTAGTATCTCAATATCAACATTATGCTTTGCGAGGAAAAACCGTGAAAAAACGCATTTATCTAATATGTGGTTTGCTCTTACTGACAGCTTGTAATCCTACCATAAGAATTGAGACGCCAACTGAACCGATTCGAATTGAAGCCAATATCACCATTAAACACGAAATTAGAATTGTGGTCGAAAAAGAAGTTGAAGAGATATTTGAAGACGACGAAGGTCTCTTTTAGTTCGATTTAGACAACAATTCTTGTGAGTATAATTATCAATATTCTTCGGAGTAATTAGTATGAAAAACATCAGCAAATTATTTTTAGTATTCAGTCTTATTTTTTCAGGTTATTTAATGGCTGCCGATTTATCCTCGGCGAAATCGGCTGGAATCATTGGCGAGCAAGCAAATGGCTATATTGGGATTGTGAAAGCAGCGCCCGCCGATGTGAAACAATTAGTCAAAAGTGTTAATGCCAAAAGAAAAGCAAAATATAAACAAATCGCTAAAAAGCAGAAAATTTCACTGGGCGATGTCGAAAAGATCGGTGGTAAAAAGGCCATCGCTAAAACGAAGTCTGGTAATTATGTCAAAAAGCCGGGAAAGGGGTGGACTAAAAAATAATATTTTGGCTACGGGCTACGGGCTACGGGCTACGGGCTACGAGGATTAGCTCTTAACGACGGCAATAACAAAGCTCAACCATCCCAGGATAAACAGTAGTCCGCCTATCGGGGTGATTGGGCCTAACCATTTTTGACCGGTGAGTGCCAGGCCATAGAGTGAACCAGAAAAAAATACTATTCCGAGAACAAAACCAAGTGCCGAGAGATTTAACCAGAAAGAACTGGATTGGTTTTGCTGCAATTGAAAAGCAAATAAACCGCATAATATTAAAGCAATGCTATGAGTCATCTGGTATTGCGCGGCAGTCTGAAAAATTCCTAATGCAACCTCATCTAATCGACTTTTCAGGCCGTGTGCAGCAAAAGCGCCTGACAGAACCGACGTTAGCGCGAATATTGCTCCGCTGATTAGCATCCACTTATGCATAGTTTAACCTTTTAAAGACTCGATGATCTTGGTGGTTGACACTCCGTCAACAAATTGAAGAATTTCAACGGTACCACCGTTTGCCATGACTTCTTTGGCACCGGCTATTTCTTCAACTTGGTAATCGCCGCCTTTAACCAGCACATCGGGTAATATATCAGCAATTAGTTCTTGCGGAGTTTGTTCTGTGAACTCAACCACCCAGTCCACCGAACTGAGCGCAGCTAAAACAGACATTCTTCGGTCGCAGGGATTAACAGGTCGGCCATCGCCTTTTAATTGACGGACCGACTCATCGCTATTGACCGCAACAATCAATCGCTCACCTAATGTTTTCGCTTGCTGCAAATAGGCAACATGGCCGGCGTGTAAAATATCAAAACAGCCGTTGGTCATTACAATTTTCTCACCATGGGCCTTAGCTTCTTCAACCACCATCGCCAATTGTTGCTGGGTCATGGTTCCGCCACCGGTATCACCCATGCTGCGTAATTTTCTTCTTAATTCGTGGGCGCTGACCGTTGCGGTGCCAAGTTTGACCACCACTATTCCCGCTGCGGTATTGGCGAGAGCAACGGCGTCCTCGATCTCGGCGCCAGCAGCCATTGCGCTGGCCAAGGTGCTGATCACCGTATCTCCTGCACCGGTCACATCAAAAACTTCACGTGCTAGAGCTGGCAAATGTAATTCCGGCTGATCTTTCCTTAAAAGCGTCATACCATGTTCGCCGCGAGTAACTAATAAAGCTTGCCACTGATATTTTTCAAGTAATGTCTTTCCTCGTTCAACCAGTTGTTGTTCATCTACACAAACTCCAACCACCGCTTCAAATTCGCCGAGATTAGGCGTTATAAGCGTAGCGCCTCGATAACGTTCAAAATCCGTTCCTTTAGGATCGACTAATACCGAGACCTTATTTTGATTAGCTATTTTGATTAAAGATTGAATATCATCTAAGGTACCTTTGGCATAATCTGACAAAATAACCGCACCGCATTGTTTGATGTGGCTTTGCATTCGCTTTTGCATTCCCTCAACCCCTCGACCGTTAAAATGTTCTTCAAAATCGAGACGAATCAACTGTTGTTGTCGACTAATGATGCGTAATTTGGTGATGGTGGGTACACCAGAGACCGATTCAAAATCACATTTCACATTGGCAGCGGTTAATCGAGTTTGAAGGGCCAAAGCGGCTTCGTCATTGCCCGTAATACCGATTAAAGTTGCTGAACTACCTAGACTGGCGATATTCAGCGCGACGTTGCCCGCGCCACCTGGTCGTTCTTCGATTTGCCCTACATTGACTACTTGTACCGGTGCTTCGGGGGAGATGCGCGAACTGGCACCATGCCAATAGCGGTCTAACATAAGATCGCCGATGACCAGAACTTTAGCGGTTTCAAAAGGTGGAAGAATGTCTGTCATGGGGTAAGCTCTGATTTTTTGGCGTTTTTCTGAATCGATTTTAGCATAATTTCTGGATTAAAGAATCTGTTCGCGAGTTCCAGCAAATCCTCGCTCCCACCGTATTGGTCGGAGTACTAGAGTATGAAGACTAGTAAGGAAAGATCAATAGACTTAAGCGGTTAGCTTTTGCAGAAGCGCTGTTCAAGATAGTGAACGATATCGGCAGACTCATACATCCATCGGGTTTCGCCATTTTTTTCAATTCGCAAACAGGGTACCATGGTATTGCCGCCGCCTTTTTTGAGCGCATCAAAATGTTCTGTGCCCTTATGAATATTTCGTTTTTCGATATCGATACCGAGTTTGGTCATTGCAATTTGTACTCTAAAACAAAAAGGACAAGTACTGTAATGATACAGAAAGTGATCATCGATCTTGCGTAGTGGCTTTTGATCTTTGTTGTTAAATAGAGAAAATAGTTTCGCGAACATGATATTTGATCCAATAAGGGGCATCAGGTTGAATTTGTTGATTTGACCAGCAAAAAGCCGAATTGTTACCGGTAAGCGTGAAAAAGGAGCATTATACTTAATCTCCAAACCCAATAAAGATTTATACCCGTTCCACCTCAAGATGCAGGTTTCAGCAAGGCTAGAAACTGCCCT
>CAZOBX010000271.1:0-7630 GCA_964578045.1 uncultured Kangiella sp.
TTCAGGTATTTTAGCTGAACACTGGAACCTGCATTTTGAGGTATCACGGGTATATTGGCGCACAGCTATATTAAGCAGTTATCATCGCGTCAAATTATCTCAAAGGCAAGCCTCAATCGAAAAAAATGTGACGAAAGTGTGAATATTGCCATTCCCTTATTCCTCAAAATATTTTGCAGTTCGCTTCGACTAGCGTAGTATTGATATGTTGCCCTTTTAACGAAGGAGGGAAACAGTAAGAGGGACTTGATGATGCATTCTGTTTGCCACTTGCCTCAATAGGAAGAGCGCTAAGCAAAACCTGACAATATTCGCTTGGGCTCAATCTTTTATACTTACTCACGAAAACAATCTGTTAGATTTGTAGTCGATGCTTCGCGTCAGAGATCTAAATTTTAAGCTCTAGCTAATAAATTTATTTGGACAAGGAGAAACCGATGCAATCAAGTCAACCCAATAAAGCGTTTAAGATCTGCTTCAAATTTTGCGCCTTTATTTTCAGCATACTATTGGCAGGCCAGGCGATTGCCCAGCCAGCACAACGTTTTATAATCAAATATAAAGATGTCGCGCAAATCAATGCAACTCAATCCTTAAGAATTCAAAATATGATGAGCCGGCTATCATCTAACACAGGTTTGCCAATGGTGCACTTGCACGAAATGGGCCTGAAAAACCAGCATGTTATTCAATTGGTTAAACAACAAAGTCGCGGTAGTTTTCAATCCTTGTTAAAAACGCTTCGATCAGCGCCCAATGTTGTGAGCGTCGAAGAAGATGTGCTGATGCAGCCTAATCTGGTACCTAATGATGAGTTTTATTCGCTGCAATGGCATTATTTTGAAACCACCGGCGGAATGAACGCACAAGCCGCCTGGGATACACACAACGGTGCCGGTGTGGTAGTCGCAATCATAGATACCGGTATTACTAATCACTCGGATTTGAATGCCAATGTATTGCCGGGCTATGACTTTATTTCTGATCTTGCTGTTGCCAATGATGGTGACCTGCGGGATGCTGATGCCAGTGATCCGGGTGACTGGGTGGCGGCCTTTGAATGCGGTTTTAACGCAGCACAAAATTCAAGTTGGCATGGCACTCATACCGCTGGTACCGTAGCGGCGATTACCGATAATACTCAAGGAGTCGCAGGGGTTGCCTATGGCGCTAATATTTTACCCGTTCGGGTATTGGGAAAATGTGGTGGATTCCTGTCTGATATCGCCGATGCGATTATTTGGGCTTCTGGCGCAAGCGTGAGTGGTGTACCCGACAATGCCAATCCTGCTCAAGTGATTAACATGAGCCTTGGGGGCGGGGGCAGTTGTGGTTCGACCTATCAGGACGCGATTGATATCGCGGTCGCCAACGGAACCACGGTGGTTGTTTCCGCCGGTAATTCCAGCGCTGATGCAGTCAATTTTAGACCTGCAAGCTGTAATTCAGTGATTACCGTTGCTGCCAATGATCGCGGCGGTAACCTGGCTTTTTATTCGAATTTTGGTGCCATCATCGATGTAACCGCACCCGGTGGAGAAACTGCGGTTGCCGCCGATGGGGTTGCCTCAACGCTTAATGACGGCACCACCACACCAGGCTCTGAAATCTATGTCTATTACCAGGGAACCAGCATGTCAGCCCCACATGTTGCCGGAGCAGCTGCACTACTCTATCAAGCGGATCCCAATATCACTCCGGCGGAAGTTGAACAAGCGCTGGTTGCGACATCCCGTCCGATGCCCGGAAGTTGCACCGGAGGTTGTGGTGCGGGGATCATTGATGCACGTGCGGCGATTGATTCTCTGGGAACCACACCGAATATCGACCCGATCGCCAGTTTCACTTTTTCGGTAAATAATTTGGATGCGACTTTCATCGACACCAGCAGTGATAGCGACGGAAATATAGTTTCCTGGAGTTGGGATTTTGACGATGGCGGTTCCTCAACGCAACAAAACCCGATTTATGGTTACGCCACAAGCGGTACCTATTCGGTCACCTTAACCGTCACAGACGATGACGGTGCCACCGATTCCACTACTCAAAATGTGACCATCGATTCAACCAATGTCGCGCCTATTTCAAGTTTTACCTATACCATCGCTGACCTTCAAGTGACCTTTAGCGACGGTAGCAGTGATAGCGACGGAAGTATTGTTTCCTGGAGTTGGGATTTTGACGATGGTAATACCTCAACCGAGCAAAATCCGGTCAATAACTATGCCACCGGGGGAAGCTATAACGTCTCTTTAACCGTAACCGACAATCAGGGGGCTTCTCATCTAAGCAGTCAAACCGTCACGGTTGTCGCCCCAAATATAGCCCCAGTAGCCGACTTTAGCTTTGTCGCAACTGATTTATCGGTCGATTTTACCGATACCAGCAGCGACAGCGATGGAACCATCGCCAGCTGGAGTTGGGACTTTGGTGATGGCAATTCATCGACTATTCAAAACCCCAATAATAGTTATGCGAGCACGGGAAGTTATACTGTCACACTGACTGTAACAGACGACCAAGGGGCAACTGCCAGCAGTAGTCAAAATGTATCGGTCACGGAAGGCGGCGGAACCACTAGCGGCGGATTCACAGAAACCAATGTCAGTCCGGCATTTGGAGAAATGTTATCCTACAGCATTGATGTCCCAGCGAATGCGGATTCATTGGTGGTCGATACATCAGGCGGAGACGGCGACGTAGATTTGGCGATCAATTTTGGCTCGCCACCAACTGGTAATAATAATGTATGCCTGGAAAACGGCCCCGGTAATCTACATAATTGTACCGTCAACAATCCTCAACAAGGAACCTGGTTTATTATCGTCAGAGGCGGACAAGCGTCAACCGGCGTACAACTGGATGCTTATTGGTTCGCATCCGGTACTGGCAATATAGCACCTGATGCCGATTTTGGTTTTACCACCAATGATCTTGAAGCGAGCTTTACCGATAATAGTACTGATAGTGACGGCAGCATTGTGTCGTGGAACTGGGACTTTGGCGATGGCAGTAATTCCACTGAACAAAATCCGGTTTATATCTATTCAGCTGCTGGTAGTTATACAGTCATTTTGACGGTTACCGATGATCAAGGAGCCACCGGTAATGATAGCCAAACGGTAACAGTGTCCAGTGGCGGCGGTGGTAATTCTGGCGGCTTCACGATTACCGGGATTAGCCCTTCAGCTGGTCAGAACCTGGGATACACGATAGAGGTCCCCTCGGAAGCAACCTCTTTGGTGATTGATACTTCAGGTGGAACCGGTAATGTGGATTTAGCGGTTAATTTTGGCTCTTCACCCACCCCCGCGAATAACAACTGTATTGAACAAGGCGCAGGTAATGTTCACAATTGTACGTTAATTAATCCAGCACAGGGAACCTGGTATATTATTGTACGAGGCGCATCAACATCAGCTGATGTACAATTAGATGCCTATTGGTTTGACTAATGTAGAGCATTAAGCAAGATCAAAAAAGGCCAGTCTTAATTGGCCTTTTTTGATCCGAAACTTATCACTTAAGATCTGGATTTAATAACCCTTAATAGTATAATCGATGGTGAATTCAATATTATCAATACGATGAACCACCGATTCGATTCGCCCGTCTGAATATAGATTGAGATATCGATAACCGGGTGCTTTGGTATCTGCAGAAAATTCCTTTGACTTAGGTGTAAATTGTACGCAACTGGATGGACTGGCAATCCACTTAACGCCCTTTTGCATTTTGTCAAACTCCTGGTGGACATGACCCCAAAGCACGGCTTTGACATTCTTGTGTCGATTAATAATTTTGTTGAAATCTTGATTATTTTTTAGACCTATGTCGTCCAACCAATCACTACCAATCTCAACCGGTTGATGATGCAGGACAACCAGGGAATGTTTATCTTTGTATCGTGCCAAAGATTTTTCCAGAAACTTCAATTGCAAATCATCTAGGTACCCATGAACTTTACCGGCCTCCGAAGAATCCAATAAAATAACCTGCCAATGACCCATCAAAAGGTGTTTTGCCGAGGAAACTCGGCCATTAGACAAGAACATCTCCATCGCATCAGGATTATCGTGATTACCGGCGATCCAGAAGCTGGGAATATCCATCTTGTGAAAAAAATCCGCTAGATATTTATAAGCCTCGGGAGAGGCGTCCTGGGCTAAATCACCAGTCGCTAGCAACGCATCTGGATGCCATTCTTCACGACTGACCCGAGCGCAAACCGCCTCAAAACTTTCACGGGTATTTAATCCTAACAAACACCCTTCAGGATCGGCGAAAATATGGCTATCAGTGACCTGCACCAATCTCACCACATCCAGTCGAGAGGGTGTTAATTCTAACGGTAAAGTTTCAATATTTGTGCTCATTTTTTTCTACTCTATAGCCTCCTTTCTATAAACGCCATTGTTTTCAACTCGAGTGTTGTCAGCTCCAATGTTTCAGCTCGATGACTGTCCAGATCTTGTGATACGTCTTATAATACCTTCTCACGAAAGGCACACCCGGTTAGACAGTATCTGAGGCTTTCACCCAAAAAACGGTTCAATTGTCTTTTTTCATCCACTTGTTTGCTACGCAAAGTATCACCGGTGTTTTTGGCAGTGAGCGCTTTGGGTCCCGCCCGATCCATGACTTCAACCAGCTGTGCGTCATGATATAAACGCACCATTAAAGTCATATCCGCTGCGCTTGACCGACTCGGCGAATGCACCCGAAGCATCATAGTGGTGGTATAACGGGCTTTTTCAATTAATCTAAAATCGATTTTATGGCCTGAAATAGGTCTAAATTCAATTTGTTCCGGGTCAAAATTGGTTAGCTGTTCGTTCTTAGTTATCTCTAACCAGGGCAATAACTTAATCATCAAGCCGTAATTAATTTCACATTGGGATATAAACTCATCCAGATTGGGCTTGTAACTCGATTTTGTCGATTGGCTATTTATCAAAGCTTCAATTCCCATCGCTGTCTGTTGTTGCTCGATAGTTTAACTGGCGTTTAACCTCTTTTGGCAGATTCTCCCCTGGATGTGAGATCAACTGAAAAACATGACCTCAATCCAACAAGCAATTTTGTCCGATAATCTCGGTTAATCCGCACAACTGACAATCTAGCAGTTTTATCTCGTATTAAACATATATTAGTCCATTTGAGACAACTAATTTGTTAAACAATTGTTATTTCAGTGAAAAAATCAGCAAGTTATCGCTTGATTTGTGACCAATTTCCTATTTTTTGGCCCAGAACTTATCTTTTTCAGCCAGATTAAGTTTTAACCATTGTACCGCGATAATTGTCATAGCGTTGTTTAATCGCCCATTGTCAAGCCAGTGAAAGGCAGTATCCGACGAAACACAATGAATTTTAATATCTTCGTGTTCAAAGTTTAAGCCTGCATATTTTGCGACTTTAAGACTATCGACTTGGCCTAAATACAACCAGATCCTTTCAGAAGAGCCGCCAGGACTCACCAGATACTCGCAAATCTTTTGCAACCCTAATATAGAACTGCCAGCCTCTTCAACCGATTCGCGTTTAACCACCTCTTCTGGCCTTTCGCCTTTTTCGATCATTCCAGCCACTAACTCAATCAACCAGGGAGAATTTTCAGTCGCCATTGCGCCGGGGCGGAACTGTTCTACAAAGACCAATTTATCCCTTTTTCTATCAAACAATAATACCGCCGCGGCATGCCCTCGTTCAAAAATTTCGCGAGTATAAGTTTCACTCCAACCCCCTTGAAAGAGTTGGTTGGTAAGCTGGTATTTGTTCAGATTAAAAAAACCTCGATAAACATTTTCTTTCTTATGGATTTTATATTGCATTTAACACTCTTGATTTTAAACATTAATTTTGAATATATTGGTTTGAATATTGGCAATTTTACCGCTGCTAAGGCAAAATGGCCAGGAGCTGACTCACTTCAGTGACAAACCTCAGAATACAGCGTAAAAATCACTACAATGGCGAAAAATACCAATGAATATTGAACATGCACGATTTAATATGATTGAACAACAAGTGAAACCCTGGAAAGTCTTTGATGAAAATTTACTCGGTGCAATGGCAACCTTGCCGAGAGAACAATTTGTATCCGAACAGCAGCGAGGCTTATCTCATGCAGATATTCATATTCCGTTAGGCCATCAACAGTCCATGTTAGCACCACGAGAAATTGCCCGACTGATCCAAGCGCTTGAATTAACTTCCGATGATAAGGTATTAGAAATCGGTACCGGTAGCGGCTATTCATCGGCAATACTGGCCAAATTAGCCAAAATAGTGTTTAGCGTCGATATCATCGCTGATTTTGTGAAATCTGCGCAAAAAATTCACCGAAAGTTAGCCATCGAGAACCTTGTGGTTGAAGAAGGCGATGCCTGCGACGGATGGATGGCTCATGCGCCTTATGACGCAATCCTTATTACCGCGGCTTTGCCCAAATTAGCCGACAACTTAAAAAGAAATTTGAATAAAAATGGTCGGGTGGTTTGTATTCTGGAACATAACGGCGGTTATACCGCTACATTGGCGCAGTTGGGGGAAAATGATGAATGGCAATTCGAATACCTTTTTCCAATGGATGCCACTTTAATGATCAATGCGGAAACGACTAATCAGTTTGTGTTTTAAAACCTTCAGCGTGCTTCGTCAGTATTTTAAGCTCGCGACAGGTGACAAAACACTTTTTGCTTACATATCTATTTACAAAATGCACAACTTTATAATAATTTACAAGAAGGCAGAATGATTTAGGTGAGTTACAATACCAACACACCCAGTTCCTCCTTTTCGGGATTCTAGCTGATAACAAAGACAAAGCTAGGGAATGGCAACCAGTACTTCTTTTAATAGGTAATAAAATGAAAAAACCATTAAAAATGGCTTTAAGCGCTTTAGTTTTGGCTACATCATCTCACCTTTATGCGGATAATTTGTTGGATGTTTATCGCTTGGCCAAAGACAGTGATCCAACCTTTTTGGCTAGCGAAGCTGGTGCCAGAGCGACCAGTGAACGAGTTAATCAAAGCATGGCCAACTTGCTGCCACAATTATCTGCCAATTACAGTTTTTCGCGAACAACCAGTGATTCGGGTGGAGTTACCACCGTATTTGATGATCCCAGCACAGCGATCGATGAGTCTTCCGCGGTTAATACGGTTAATAGTTCCGAAACGACTTCAAACGGATACTCGATTAGTTTAACCCAAGAAATTTATAATCACGGCTCCTGGTTGAGCCTCAGACAGTCGGAAAAAAGATCACTTCAAGCAAAGGTTAATCATGAAGGTTCCAAACAAGATCTGATTATTCGAACCGCCGAAGCCTACTTTAATGTACTGGCTGCACTAGATGACGTGGATTTTTCAAAAGCAGAGACAAAAGCCGTATCCCAAGAACTGGAGCAAACCAAACAGCGATTTGAAGTCGGTCTGATCGCAATCACCGATGTTCATGAAGCACAATCCAGACATGATCTGGCCATAGCTGATCAGATCTCCGCAAAAAATGGTCTGGATAATACTTACGAGTTATTGCAGCAAGTCACCGGACGTTATCACTACGACCTGCTCGGCTTAATGGCCAAAATTCCATTAAGAAATCCAGACCCTGAAAATAT
>CAZOBX010000272.1:0-7621 GCA_964578045.1 uncultured Kangiella sp.
CGATGACTGGGGGCGTCAGGCGACTCAAGATATTCTGCAAAAATGGTTAAAGATCCGTTCACTTAATTTTATGCGCGGTCGAACTTTTATTAATAAATTTGTGATTATTGATGAAGCGCAAAACCTGACCCCTAAGCAAATGAAAACGCTTATCACCCGAGCCGGACCTGGTACCAAAATGGTCTGCCTTGGCAACGTTGGCCAAATTGATACACCTTATTTGACCGAATCAAGCTCTGGGATTACCTACGTGGTGGATCATTTTAAGAACTGGCCTTTTGGCGGGCATATGAAGTTGCAGACTGGTGAACGATCACGCCTGGCGGATTTTGCTTCCGATAATTTGTAACCAAGGCCTCCTGCTTTGCAAAAGCCGATTGAGGAATGCTGATTTGTAGACGAACGCCCCCCTCTCCTTAGAAAGGAGAAGGGAGCAAAATGGCTGGTCTGCCTAATCTCTAATTTTACTCAAATAAAATTGACCGAATAGTCCATCTACACAATATTCAATCCAGCATTTTTTTTAACATTCTCAATCACAATATAGGTATGAGTTTGTGAAACACCGGGCAATTCTGCAATGACGCCTAACAAAGCGCGATAATGTTTCATATTTCTTAAACAAAGTTTCAATAAATAATCAAACCCACCTGCCACCATGTCACATTCAATCACTTCTTTAAAATCCACGATTTCTTTTTGGAATTGCTTAAATGCATTATTAGTGCTTTTATCCAAAGTTACAGTGACATAAGCAAACATATCATAGCCAAGTTTTTCCGGATTGAGGATACTAATGTAACAATCGATAAAACCCTCTTTTTCCAGTTTTTTCACTCTATCTAAACAGGGACTCGGGCTTAAATGTATTCGCTTCGATAGCTCCTTGTTAGAAATTTTTGCGTTAGATTGCAACTCTCTTAAGATATGTTTATCTGTTTTATCTAGAATATATGACACTATCATGTACCGTTTAATCACGTTTATTCAATATATAATAACGCATGTGAGATATTTTAGATAATTAATATGGGGTGAAGTCGCCTATAATGCGCATCATCGTATATTCGTCTAAGACGATGTTTTTCCGAGGAAACTAACATGTTATTCAATTACCCACAAACGCCCTGTAGTGCAACTCGCCAAAAAATTCGAGACTTTTACCGCGCTGATGAAATTAATGTCGTCAATTACCTGATCCCACTCGCTGAAACCGGGGTTAGGGCAAGAACCCGGACCTGGGAACGTGCGCGGCAGTTAATTATTGAAATTCGCAGACGCCAACAAGGTAAAGGCGGTGTTGATGCCCTGCTTCAGGAATTCGCGATATCAACTGAAGAAGGCATTGTACTGATGTGTTTAGCTGAAGCATTGCTTCGTGTTCCAGATAAGAAAACCGCAGATGATTTAATCCGGGATAAACTCAAAGATGGTGACTGGTTATCTCACATTGGCAATAGTGGGTCTATGTTTGTTAATGCTTCGTCCTGGGGTTTGTTGTTAACCGGAAAAGTCGTCAACTATAGAGATAAGAAAAAAATTAATCAATTTGGCGCACTCAAACGAGTAGTAGGCAGACTAGGCGAACCAACTATTCGAAAAGCAGTAAAACGCTCTATGGAGCTATTAGGCGCGCAGTTTGTGATGGGTGTTAATATTAAAAAAGCGCTTAAACGTGCCTGCGCCAGCGAGAAAAAAGGTTACACCTATTCCTACGATATGTTAGGTGAAGGCGCGAGAACTATGGATGATGCCGATCGATATTTCGAAACTTACCTGAAAGCGATTGAAGAAATCGGAACGGTTGCAAACGGCCAAGGACCCAGAAAAAGCCCTGGTGTTTCTATTAAGCTTTCTTCTATTCATCCTCGTTATGAATTTTCCCATTTTGAGCGAGTCCAAAATGAATTGATCCCACGGTTAAAAATCCTGGCTTTAGCGGCCAAAAAATACGATATCAGTCTAATGATTGATGCCGAAGAAGCAAATCGATTAGACATTTCTCTGGATGTAATAAAAACCATTTTCTCTGATCCCGATTTAGCTGATTGGCAAGGATTTGGTATGGTCGTTCAAGCATACCAAAAGCGTGCTATTTTTGTGATTGACTGGATTGCGGAAATAACTAAAAAAGTCGGTAAAAGTATGATGGTACGCTTAGTTAAAGGCGCTTATTGGGATAGCGAAATCAAAGAAACTCAGGCCGAAGGTTATGAGGATTTTCCTGTTTTTACTCGAAAACATTCTTCCGATGTTTGTTATCAGGCTTGCGCAAAAAAACTATTGAATCAGCGAGACAGGATCTATCCTCAATTTGCCTCTCATAATGCATACACCGTTGCTACCATTTTGGAAATCGACCGAGAAACGCAGTACTACGACAATGCAGGAGAAAAGCACACAGGCTTCGAATTTCAACGATTACACGGTATGGGAGAATCCTTATTCGATCAAATTTTACAGGGCGAAAAAGTCCCCTGTCGCATCTACGCACCGGTCGGTAGTCATGTTGATCTACTTGCTTATTTAGTTAGACGACTATTAGAAAACGGAGCTAACTCCTCGTTCGTCAACAATATCGTTGACGAAAAAATACCGGTAGAAACTTTACTGACAGATCCGCTTGAAGCAATTATTCGCACTAGAAATAAACGTAATCCGCAAATCGCAAAGTCCAGTGATCTCTTTGGTGAGTCACGAGAAAATTCAAAGGGTGTGGATCTTACCGACATCAACCAATTAAGAAGCATGCAACTCAATCTAGAAAATTGGCAGCGAGCAAATCAACTTGATCCTGTGGAGGATATTGACAGTGATTTGCGAATAGAAATTCGTAATCCGGCCGATCACCAAAACCTACTCGCTTCAGTTGAAAAAGACACCGCAGAGTCCATGTTAGAAAAACTTGAAGGGGCGCAAAATACTTTTTCGACCTGGTCAAGTATGGGGGTTAATCAAAGAGCTGTGTTCTTGATTAAGCTGGCTGATAATTTGGAAATGTATCAAGATGAGCTGATTGCAATCTGCATCAAGGAAGCCGGTAAAACACCGGCTGATAGTGTAGCCGAGGTCCGCGAAGCCGTTGACTTTTGTCGTTATTATGCGGTTAACGCTACTCAACTGATGGCAAATAACGCCATTGTACCCAGAGGTGTGGTGTTGTGTATTAGTCCCTGGAATTTTCCCCTGGCAATATTTTTAGGCCAGGTGGTTGCCGCTTTAGTCTGTGGCAATACTGTCATTGCTAAACCCGCAGAACAAACACTTTTAATTGCCCAACGAGCATTAGAACTGATGCGCCAATGCGGCCTGCCCCATGGTGTGGTTTCTATCGTAACAGCCTATGGTCCGGAAGTCGGAGAGGTATTAGTGCCAGATGATCGAATTAAAGCGGTTATGTTTACAGGCTCAACCCAGGTTGGTAATTGGCTTGCAAATACTTTAGCGATGCGAGGCGGTGATCCAATCCCGCTAATCGCAGAGACCGGCGGACAAAACTGTATGATTGTTGATTCCACAGCACTACCTGAGCAGGTGGTGGATGATGTGATTTCTTCGGGTTTTCAAAGCGCCGGACAAAGATGTTCTGCTCTAAGAGTTTTGTTCTTACAAGAGGAAATTGCAGACCCGATTATCAGAATGATAATCGGCGCGATGAAAGAATTAACCGTCGGTGATCCGGCATTACTTAGCAGCGATGTGGGGCCGGTTATCGATCAAAAAGCACTCAGCCGACTAGAAGAACACGTAGAGTATATGGAAAACTCAGGGACTTTATTATACCAATGTGAGTTAGCAAAAACAGCCTCTCAAAAAGGCACCTATTTTGTACCAAGATTATATGAAATAGAAAACCTGTCGATTTTAAAATCCGAAGTTTTCGGTCCTTGTGTGCATGTTATCCGATTTAAGAATAATGAGTTAGATGATGTACTAAAAGCAGTCAAGGATACTCATTTCGGTTTGACCATGGGGATCCATTCTCGGATCAAAGAAAAAACAGAATATGTCGCCGCCCGTTCTCCAGCCGGTAATGTTTACGTTAACCGAAATATTATTGGAGCGGTGGTTGGGGTTCAGCCATTTGGTGGACGCGGTTTATCAGGAACCGGTCCCAAAGCCGGTGGTCCTAACTATTTATCTCGATTAGTTAAGGACAAAGAGAAAGATAAAGAGAACCTGGCTATTTTATCCCCCTCACAAATGGCCTATAAGGAATCCCAGGCGACCGCTGTAGAAGAGGCGCATTCCAGTTTAGATTTCTTGCAAAAAAAGACGGTGCTAGAGGCGGCGTTTGAATGGCGTTATGAGCCTTCGGCTAATCGAATATCGGTTGCTCGTCAGCTATTAGCGAGGATCGCTAATAGCGATGTTTTATTGGATGGAATGACTTTACAGGATGACGCCATTTCAGGCATACGGCAGTTACTGTGGCACATAGAAAACAAGTTAGATTTACCAAGGCAACTTCCGGGACCTACCGGAGAATCAAATGAGCTATTTTACGAACCAAGAGGACTATTACTGAGTCTTTTTGATAAACAATCGACATTAGAGAACTGGTTAGCCTCAGCGCTGACGGCCCTTTCTGCCGGTAACACCTTAATCGTCATTGTAGAGGACCCTGCTTTCTCAGTGGTCACCCAGGTCATTGAAAACGCTCTAACGGAAATAGGTATTAGTGATTCGCTATTTCATGTTGCTCCAATTGGTGAACTTCAGTTGTTATTGCAACATTCTCGGCTAGCTGGCGCCATCTTAGATCCTGCTAGTGACTGGCAAAGTTATCTGGCTCAGCGATTGGCTAAAAGAGAAGGAGCAATATTACCCTTGATATGCGAGTACAATATAGAAAGGTTATTCTATCGAATGGTCACTGAAAAGACTGTCAGCATTGATACCACGGCAGCTGGCGGTAATACATCATTGATGACTATGGCGTTAGAAGAAATCGAAGAACCTTTTATATTTATTTAAACCAGCATCGCATCCCAATCCTGTTGGTCTTTGCTACCTTGCCAGTGTAATGGTAACGCTTGTTCAAAGATCAACAGACCACCGCCCTCTTCTCCCAGTCTCTTTCCTTTTGAATTATCCCATAGACAGGATTTTTCATTAATCATTAATTTCCCATTTGCGGGATACTCCACATATCAAATGACTATTTCCCTGTATTTCATCGACTTAAAACTTGGCAGTCTAAGTATGACTGATCTCAAGTTTGAATGATTATATTTGGTTGACTGCTGATCTGGTAATAAACATTTCATCATGTCAACTTTATCCAAAGAACAGCTGCTTAAATGCTTTAGTCTGAATGACTTTGATCAGCGAACATTGCAGCCAGTCAACGATTCCCATCTGGAAGGCGGAAAGGTTCGAAAAGTAGCCGTTCGTCAATATTATGAATTTGTTTTATATATTCAAAATCAGCCGTTTGTGAGAATTAGACAACTCTTTAAATTTTATATAAAGGACTTCACGTTCCGCTCTGATTTCTGTCTGTTGTAAAAATTTATCCATCTTAAGCTATTAGCCGAGTAATTATGCCTAACCCATTATTTTTAAAGTGTTCTGTAACCAAGCATAAGAAAAACTTAAGAAAACATATCAAATACATCAGGTCTTTTGGGTTTGAAATCGGGATGATTACATAGCGAAAAGAAAATCGCTGAACTAACGGCAATTTAGCTTGCGTGTTTTGTGCTCAATAACCAAACGCTACACAATCTCTCTATTAACATGAAAATATAAAAGGAACTCCAATGTCTTACATGACCAAATTATTACAAATCGTCTTAGTGACGGTCTGTTTATTACTGCCTCAACATGTTTATTCGCAGGGGAAATATTTGCGATTCTTCGTCGAAGAAGTGTCAGTCAAACCGTCGAACATGGGCGAATATTACAAGTCAATACCTAAAGTTCAGCTATACACCTGAAAAATCTGTGGCAAAATTGTAATCTACCCTTGCTCAGTTTCACTATGAGAAATGCGATGGAATGCTCTTTGAATGACCTCGAGTAACCAAAAATGGTATTTTTCTAAGACTACAGGCAATCAGCCTGTAGTTACTTTGAGCGTTTAGTTTTTTTAACCAAATACCAGAGAATGTTCAGAAATTGATGTTGTTTTTCGAACACTCGATAAGTAGCCTATTGATTTTTAGTGGCTGTGTAACTATTGTACTAAAATTCAAATGTATTTAACCTATAGATTTATTAATAATTGGAGAATTCAACAATGAAAAAAACACTCGCCGGTATCTTTATCGCGCTACTTTTCGGTTGCGGTCCCGCCGAGCAATCAGGCTCGACCCAATCAAGTCAGCTCCAATTAAACAGGGTCAGTGTGCAATGGGATGAGTATGGTATTCCCCACATTGAAGCCAATAACCTGCAAGCACTTTATTACGGTATGGGACGCGCTCAAGCGTATAATCATGGCAAGTTAATGTTGAAAAATTACGCGAAAGGCAACGGCATGCTAGCGCGTTTTGAAGGTGAGAAAGGGCTTAACAATGACTTATTGTTAAATCGAATTGGGCTGTTACTATCTTCCACTAACAGCAAAGCTCAAGAAGATCCGGAAGTGTATGCTGCACTAGAGCAATTTGTGAAAGGAGTTAATGATGAGTTGGCCCATCACAAAGAGGCGTTAGGTGAATATGCGGCTATGTTACCTATCACTGTTGATCATGTTCTTAATGTTACGAAATTCGGTCTGTTTGTAACGTTTTCAATGGGCAGAGAATTAAGTGACAAATGGCCTAAACCACAGAATTTTGCCAACACTGACATAAGCTCTGATTATAATTCTGGCGATCATCGTATCGGCTCCAACGCCTATGCCTTTTCGGGTAAAAGAACCGAATCAGGCCATGCATTGTTATTAATGAATCCTCACATGCTCTGGCATGGCGAATTCAAATGGTATGAAAAAAATCTCTATCTCGGTGATTTAAAAGCCAGTGGTGTTGGTATAGTTGGCATGCCAGGTATTCTTATTGGTTTTAATCAAAACGGTGGCTGGACCCACACAGTCAATGGTGCAGATATCGCCGACCGATTTGAACTCGTTGTGAAAGATGGTGGATATTATGTTGATGGTGAGCGGAGTGAATTCACCACCAGTAAATTTAATATTGCGATTAAACAGGCTGATGGTTCGGTAGTGGAAAAAGAGTACATCAGGAAAACATCCATCTTTGGCGATATTATCGCTGAAGCAGACGGCAAAGCGCTCGCCTTAAAAATTGCCGGTTTGAAGACTAATGGTATGTTCTCTCAATATAACGCCATGCTCAAAGCAAAAAATTTAAGCGAATTTAAAGCCGCAATAAAACGTGAAAAGGCTCCCTTCTTAAACGTGATCTATGCCGATCAGCTTGGAAATATCTTTTATAGCAGCAATGGTTTCTACCCAAAACGTAAGCCTCAAGTAGATTACAAAAAAGCGGCGGGCGTTTTTGATGCTTCGACAAGCGAGTGGTTGTGGCAGGGCTATCACAGTTTTGCCGATTACCCTAAAGTCGAAAATCCAGCAATTGGCTGGATCCAAAATTCGAATGATTCTCCCTGGACAACCACCTGGCCACAAAGTATTAAAAGTAGCAAATAC
>CAZOBX010000273.1:0-7508 GCA_964578045.1 uncultured Kangiella sp.
ACGCCACTGAAGTGACGGCACAAAAATTAGAGTCCGCCGATTTTTCCGGACAACTTGAAGCGATCGGCAAATCGCAGGCGGTGATTGAATTTAATATGGATGGCACCGTCATTACGGCCAATGAAAATTTCTGCAACACCTTGGGTTATAGCCTGGATGAAATACAAGGCAGGCATCACAGCATGTTTGCGGAACCTGCGTATGCCAAAAGTGCCGAGTATAGACAGTTTTGGGAAAAGCTCAATCGCGGCGAGTTTGAAGCGGCGGAATATAAGCGACTTGGTAAGGGCGGCAAAGAAGTCTGGATCCAGGCCTCGTATAATCCGATCATCGATCTTAACGGACAACCCTTTAAGGTGGTTAAGTATGCCACTGACGTGACTCCTAGAAAGATGGCAATCAATGAAATTAAGCTATCGTTACAGGCTTTAGCCGAAGGTGATTTAACCCGAACAATCGATGTCGAACTAGAAGGTGAATTTAATCTCCTGAAAGAAGGTATGAATGCGACTTTAGAGCGTCTGGCTAATATGGTGAAGGACATCATCGATTCAAGCGGTCGCGTTACCGGCGCTGCCAATGAAATTGCCGAAGGCAATCGCGACCTTAGTCAAAGAACAGAAGAGCAAGCGTCATCATTGGAAGAAACCGCCGCCAGTCTCGAAGAGTTAACCAGTACGGTGAATAAAAATGCTGAGAACGCCCAGCAAGCGAGCACAATGGCTGCTAGCACCACCGACAAAGCCGAAAAAGGTGGCGAAGTGGTTGGCGAAACGGTTAACGCGATGTCAAAAATTAATACCGCGAGTAAGAAGATATCCGACATTATCGGGGTTATCGATGAAATTGCGTTCCAGACTAATTTGCTCGCCCTAAACGCTGCGGTAGAAGCCGCAAGAGCGGGTGAGCAAGGTCGTGGTTTTGCGGTGGTTGCCGCTGAAGTACGTAACCTCGCCCAACGTAGCGCAGGCGCCGCCAAAGAAATTAAAGGCTTAATTAACGATAGCGTCGAGAAAGTCGGTGAAGGCACACGTCTGGTCGATGAGTCGGGCAAAACGCTGCAAGAAATTGTTGAAGCGGTAAAGGAAGTCACTGGCATTATTGGCGATATAGACGCTGCCAGTCAGGAGCAGGCTGCGGGTATTGAGCAGGTCAATCAAGCGATAGCACAAATGGATGAAATGACCCAACAAAATGCTGCGTTAGTCGAAGAGGCCGCCGCATCCAGTGAATCACTTGTGGATGACGCCAACGGTTTGGTCGAGTTGATGGAATTCTTTCAAAACAATGCAGAGGTAAAAGAAGTACAACCTAAACCTCAACCCAGGTCGAAGGCCAAGGCCGGTAAACGCATCCGCTCTGTTAAGCGCTTGGTAAAACAAGGGGATGATTGGGATGAGTTTTAATCGACCATTCGTCACCGCACAGAAGTTATGTTCGCCGCTAAATAAGCCATTAAGGATACTTTAGCGGCGGAAAATAACAAACTCATTGCTTGATTTATCAAGGGACAAACTGAGTGGCTAATTCAGGAATATAAGGATGCTGGTAGAAGAAGAGATACGGCGAGAATTTGATTACAGTGACGCAGATTTTCAATTTGTAAAAAAGAAGATATTCAAATTGGCGGGAATCTCTCTTTCCGACGCCAAACATCAAATGGTATACAGTCGGCTAGCTCGGCGTTTACGCCTTTTGGGTTTGCAAAAATTTAAAGATTATTGTCAATTAATAAAAGGTGATGACAGTGAAGAGATTGGTTTTTTTATCAACGCGCTGACGACCAATAAAACCTCGTTCTTCCGCGAAAAACATCATTTTGATTTTTTGGCCAATTCCATCATTCCACAATTAGTATTAAAAAAGGCCCACTCCAGACGAATTCGAATTTGGTCAGCAGCTTGCTCCAGTGGTGAAGAGCCGTACACCATCGCGATGGTTCTTGATCGCTGCAAAACAACCAATAGTGGTTGGGATACTAAAATATTAGCCACTGATCTTGATTCCAACGTATTGGATACCGCCAGACAAGGCATTTACGACCAGCGTCTGTTGCAAGATGTCGATCCTGGTTTCCGCCGTGATTTTTTTCAAAAAGGCGCAGAATCGCAGTCCAACAAAATTAAAGTAGCCAAAAAACTGGCGGAAGTAATCAGCTTTAAACAGTTGAACTTAATGGATGACTGGCCGTTAAAAGGTCCGTTCGATGTGATTTTTTGCCGCAACGTCCTTATTTATTTTGATCGTGTTACTCAACAAAAGTTATTTAAACGTTTTTATGACTTGTTAACCGAGGAGGGGCACTTAATTATTGGTCACTCGGAAAACTTAGGCGAAATGAGTCAGCAATTTGAAATTTTGGGTCGTACCATTTATCGGAAGCTATAAATGAGTGATTTTCATAAAAAGCGTTACGCAAATATTCCTGTTTGTATTGAAGGCTTTGAAGCGGTTAATCGTTACTGGGATAACCGCCATGACAGTTTTGCCGCCAAATTATTGCCAGGTGAATTCTACGTGACTAAAGTCGACGAAATTATCGTAACAGTACTCGGTTCTTGTGTGTCCGCTTGTGTCCGCGACCCGTTTGCTGGTGTTGGCGGAATGAATCATTTTATGCTACCAATGAGCGGTAATAATCAATTGTACGATATGTCTGTGATTAGTGATGCAACCCGTTACGGTAACTACGCAATGGAGCACTTGATTAATGAAGTCCTAATAAACGGCGGGATGCGTAAGCGTATGGAAATAAAAATATTTGGCGGCGGGCGTGTATTGCAATCAATGACTGATGTGGGCAAAAAGAATATCGATTTTGTGTTGGACTATCTGCATCAGGAAAATTTATCGATTCAATCACAGGACGTCGGTGACATTTTTCCCAGAAAAGTCATATATGACCCGATGTCCGGAAAAGTGTTAGTAAAAAAACTCCAGAGCCTGCATAACGATACGATCTTGCGTCGTGAAGAGACTTATATTCATGATTTGGAAATAACACCGGTTGATTCTGGCGAGATCGAATTATTTGATTAATGCGTTATTTCTTCAAGGTAAACTGGTTTTGTACCGGTTGTTTTTACCAGACAGGAGAATCTAGATCCAGGGAATAAGATTATGGCTGTTACCTGCAATGACTAACAAAATTCGTGTTTTAATTATCGATGATTCCAGGTTGATCCGAGAGCTGCTTACTCAGATTTTGACGGTGGATGATGAAATTGAGGTAGTAGGGGCTGCCGAAGACCCTTATGATGCGCGGGAAAAAATAAAACAGCTCAAACCCGATGTATTAACCTTAGATATAGAAATGCCGCGAATGGATGGTATTACTTTTTTGGCAAATTTAATGCGTTTAAGGCCGATGCCTGTCGTGATGATTTCAACCTTGACTCAAAAAGGTGCTGATGTGACATTACAGGCACTGGAGTTAGGAGCCGTCGATTATTTTGCTAAACCGACCAATCATATCAAGGATATGATGAAATCTTATGGCTGGGTCATCATTAACAAAGTTAAAACCGCAGCATCGGCTAATGTTGCTGCTTTGATCCAGCAGGAAAACCCGAAAATTGAAAAGAACGATTTTACCATCGCTCAATTAAACAAAAGCCCGATCAAAGTGATTAGCATAGGCGCGTCTACCGGCGGTACTGAAGCAATAAAAGATGTTCTACTTGGTTTGCCTGTATTGATGCCGCCGATTGTTATCGCTCAGCATATTCCACCAGTATTTAGTACCTCTTACGCTAATCGACTTAACCAAACGGTGGATTTGGCGGTTAGTGAAGTGACCAAAAGCGGCCAACCACTGCAAAATGGCAAGGTCTATATTGCCCCTGGAGATCGTCATTTGATGGTTAAGACGGTAGACAAAGGATGGGCGACGTTAATCAATAATGATGAGGAAGTTAACCGGCATAAACCTTCGGTGGATGTATTATTTGAATCGGTCAGCAAAAATTTCGGCCGCAAAGCCATCGGCGTCATTTTAACCGGAATGGGATCGGATGGCGCTGTGCAACTAAAAGCGCTACGTGATACAGGCGCGTATACAATTGCCCAAGATCAACAAAGTTCGGTTGTTTGGGGAATGCCTGGTTCCGCTCATCAGTTGGACGCAGCGGATGAACTGGTTTCGTTATGTAAGATTTCGCGGCGATTAGTCGAGCTTGTTTATAAGCTGGATGTTGCTAAATAGAGTTGTGGTTAAGTGGCGTTATGGAGGAATCAAATGGTTAGTTCTCAGCAAGGGCATCAAGCGCCGCCAACCGTCGGTAAACCGAATGAAAACACTCTAAAAGTTGTGTTTAAACCAGGCTCTGACAAACCATCGATGATTATTGAATTGTCGCGCAGTCATTCTGAATCGGCAGGATTGGCGGGCCAATATTCCGCTAAACCAATTAATTTGAAACCCGCTTCGATAGGGACTATTTTATTGAAACATTTTCAGTATTACTGGTCGAATTTTTAAAGGTTTTAGGCTATTCACAGCTATAAAATTGCTGAAGAAATCGACAGCGCTCGATTAAAATAAGGATCTATGAGTGGTTTTTAAATTTTGAAGTTGCTGCTATGTTTCCCTTTATTTGCAAGCAATAAGGAATTAATAGATCAATATAGAACTTAGTAAACTAACCCATGATTAGATTCTGTTAATTTCACAACCAAAGGAATAAACCAATGAATGAGAATACGCTTTTTGACCGACTTGGCGGATACAATGGTATAGCGGCATTTGCTAGCGATTTATTACCAAGGTTACAAAATGATGCGATTTTAGGCCGCTTTTGGGCCCACCGAGGGACCGATGGGATCGTAAGGGAAAAGCAGTTATTGATTGATTATCTATGTTCTGTTACCGGAGGGGCAATGTATTATACAGGCCGAGATATGAAAACAACTCACGCTGGAATGAAAATATCTGAAAACGATTGGACTGTTTTTTTGAATCACGCCGGAGCGACCATGCAATCTCTAGAAATTCCCAAGCCGGAGTGTGATGATATTGTCAATTTTGTGCTCAGTCTAAAAGATGACATTATTGATTGATTAGCAGAAGCGAAAGAGGCGAAACAGTTAAAATATTTGATTGAAATTCTCTTTTTGACCTTTAGCATTGAACTTTTACAGTAAATCTAAGAGGCACGCTTTAATATCAAGATTATTTTTGTTGTAGGCGATAAAAATACAAATAAAATTAGTCAAACTCGAAGATTTGCACTATGCTTATGAATAAATGAACAAAATAAGAATTAACGATTAACCTACTGAAAAGTAACTATTATTATAGTCCAAGTTAATTTTTCGAATATTAGAGGAGCTAATCATGGCAGTAACTTCTGTTACTACGGCGGACGGGAATTCCCTTACCATCTCGATAGAAGGCCGCTTTGACTTTAGTGCGCATCAAGCGTTTAGAGATTCTTACGAAAAGGTTTCTCCAATACCTGGCGAAATACTGGTGGATATGAAAGCAACCAGTTATCTGGATAGTTCCGCTCTGGGCATGTTGCTTTTGTTAAGAGATCATTCCGGTGGTGATTTATCCAATATCTCGCTTAAGGGATGTAACGATGATATCCGCAAAATATTAACGATTTCTAATTTCGAGCAGTTATTCAAGATTGTTTAGTCAGATTATTTAACCGTGGTTGTCAGGTTATTTAATCTCATAGGCGAGTTATTTTGAAAATACTCATCGCAGACGATAATAATACCGAGCGATTAATACTCTCCCGAGTTCTTGAAAATATTGGTCATGAAGTCGTTCAGGCGGAAGATGGCACCACGGCCATTAGCCAATTTGAAAAACACGTACCAGCATTGGTTTTTCTGGATGTCCTAATGCCCGGTTATGATGGTTACGAAGTTGCCGAAATCATCATCAAAGAATCCAGTCGTCCCTGGTTTCCTATCATCTTTTTAACTTCCTTAACGGAAGCCAGCGATCTGGCAAAATGCATTGATGCCGGCGGCGATGATTTTGTATCAAAACCTATCGATCGGATCATTATCAAAGCAAAAGTAGACGCTTTCGAACGAATTATTAAGCTGTATGATACTGTCGCAGAGCAAAGAGAGCGGATCCATTTTCATCACCAACATCTGGTGCAAGAGCAAGAAGCGGCTAAAAAAATATTTAACAATATTGCTCACCGTGGCTGCCTGGAATCGAAAAATATAAATTATCACCTTTCACCTATGTCCATTTTTAATGGCGACTTAATGTTAGCCGCTGAGATACCCATGGGGGGGATGCGTCTTATGTTGGCGGATTTTACCGGCCATGGTTTACCGGCTGCAATTGGCGCAATGCCAGCGTCGGAAATATTTTATGGCATGACCGCTAAGGGATTTTCGATCCCGGATATGATGGTCGAAATGAATACTCGCTTGTATAACGTATTACCTCGCGGGATCTTTTGTTGTGTGATTGTGTTCGATATCGATTCTTTGGACAATCGCTTGACCATTTGGAACGCTGGCGCGCCAGATTCTTACCTGATCGATCAAAAACAAAATAAGGTGCAACTAATTCAATCCGCTCATTTGCCGCTCGGCATTCAATCACCACAAAAATTTGAAGTGAAATGTTCAGCTTTCGAATTCACCAATGAGCATAAAATTATTGCATTGACCGATGGTATTATTGAAGCAAGCAATATTGATTCAGAAATGTTTGGTGAAAACCGGATGTTAGAATGTATTAAAAAGACCATCCAAGGCAGCATTTGTGAAGCCCTGTTAACCGAAGTCGAAGAATTTTGTGGTGATTCGGAACAGGCCGATGACGTCAGCGTTTTAGAAGTGGGTTTTCCGCCTGAATCAACGATTGATGTGACTTCCAGTCAGGATTCAAGCACATTGGTTTCTGGAACTGCGGATTCGATTGTCAGTTTAAAATTGCGCGGGAAATCTTTAGGAAGTTTTGACCCGATCCCGATGTTCTTGCAAACATTGTTAGCTTGCAAAGACTTATTGCCTCACCGCGCAAGGATCTTTACGGTTCTTTCAGAACTCTATAATAATTCGCTTGACCACGGTGTATTAGGATTGGATTCCGCAATTAAAAACGACAGTGAAGGATTCACCAAATATTACCAGCAAAGGACACAAGGACTGAAAAGCATTGATGTTGGTTTTGTCAGTGTATCGGTGGATCACCGACCAACGCCCACCGGCGGCGAGCTTATCTTTGAATTGACTGATAGTGGTGAGGGATTTGATGTAGAAAAAATTGTTAAGGAAGGCAGTAAAAACTACAGTGGCCGCGGGTTGCCGCTGCTTATAAACTTATGTGATTCGCTTGAATATATTGAAGGTGGTACAAGTGTGCAGGCGATTTATCGCTGGAATCATGATGATATGCCCGATTAATAAAAGACTTTGTACCTAGGGCCTGTTTATCTTTCATATTTCATCACTGTTGCAGCTAAAATATCATCAATTTAGGCGCGACGAATGTAGTTTGGTTAGAGCCTGCCCCATGAGCGTAGCGA
>CAZOBX010000274.1:0-2655 GCA_964578045.1 uncultured Kangiella sp.
TTTTGATATTGCCCTAAAGCCTTCCACGCTAGGCCAAGATTGTTTCGACGAATGGCAACATAAGGATGATCTTCTCCATAGGTTTTAAGGTCACTGTTGAGCGCCAGCTCATAATAGTCAATGGCTTTGCGATACTCGCCTAAGTTATCCCAAGCCCCGCCCAGGTTGTTGTGTAATCTAGCAATGTCGCTTTCTGAGTCTTCGCATTTTTTGTAAATGGCTAACGATCCTTCATTCCATTTTAGCTGTTCGTTGAATTTACCCAGTACACCAGCCATTGATGCCGCATACTCTAAATATTCCGGATTATCGGGTATCAGTTGTATCGCCCTTTGATAGTGCATCAGTGCTTCTTGATAGCTTATATCGTCTTCTGCCAATTTTCCTCTTTGATAGGCGGCTTCAGCAGCTGCCATAATATGGGGATCGGCCTGTTCTTCAACCAAGGTAAATAAGCGATTAGCTTCTTCGTTATTGCCTTCTTTGAGTGCTTGTTTTGCCTGCTGAATAAAGTGTTCTGGTATTTTGCCTTTTAAGCGATCTAAGCGTTCAATGCGTTTCTCGAGTTCCTGGATATGCGATTGGTAGCTAGACCTAACGTCAGCCAGCTTCGTTTCCACGGTGTTCAGTTGTTTTTGAATGATATCCTTTTCAACATCAGATTTGGTCTTGTCGACAAGCAACTGTCGGTACTCTGACTCTTTCTCCTTTAATACGGACTCGTATTTTTCTATGGGCACACCAGACTGATTGTATTGGATGTTTCCGTCACCAATTTGCGTACCTTGAATCTTAGTGTCGTTGTCTGGCATGTTCCTATCCTTGAATTCCTATGACATTGTTTAGAACTTATTTATTTGTCGGTTGTGGTCTCCGATCTGAACGCCGCGGCCATTTTTTATCGTCACCTGGTATTTGCCCGATCTAGCTCCTTTTGGGTCAAGCATTTTCATTAACGATTCGGCTTGTTTTAGTAGCTCGTTATCGGGTTCCGCTTTAATTTTGGACAGCTTTTTTTCAACCAAAGATTGGAAATCTGGATCTTCTTCCAAGTTTTTCAAAAAAACGTTGGCTTCACTCTCATTCGCTGCGAGATCGCCGTCCGGCTTATTCTGCCAAAACTGTACGACGAGTGATTTGAGTCCTAAATAGCTATCTTTGATGGCTTGTGAGGCTGTCTCTTTGCAGGCGGCGGCTGCGCCCGCAACCAAAGCACTGACAATCATTGAAATGGGGTCCATTTATTCTCTCCTTATTTCTCTTGTGGTTATTTTGTTTCAAACCTATAACTGCTAATTAGCAAGCGACTCATAAGGGGTTCCTTTTAGCATGTAAGGCATAATTTTAATTCCCTCTGGCTCTGGAGTTCTATGGTCTGTCGCGTAGGCACCAGCGTTACTCTTCATTTTGGGGAGCATTATTGCAACCCATTGTCTACGAGCTGCTGGCTGGCTTTCCATTACCTTATTACTAACAGCTTTTATTTCATTCTTGCTTGGCAGTCTTTTATTAACCAAGCTAATCTCTATTTCAACACTAAGCTTATCAAATGCTTGATTATGTTCACTGCTGCGAACTATATAATCTAAATCGACACCATTGAACTTTAAAGTTTCCGCTTTAGCAAAAGAGGCGTAGAACATCAATATTATCAATACTAAAGTAAATTTCTTCATTATTTCTCTCTATTCACGTTTTATTATTAAATATGCAAATTATATTTCCGTTAATTTTTTCGCTATTTTGAATCAATACTAAATTGATCACTGAATGATGACTGAGTTCCGCACTCCATACAACTGTAATAGATATTTAATTTGGCAACCTTTTTGTTGTTGCGACATTTGGCACAATAGAATTCATCCCTAAATATTATGTAATCGGTTGGCTTATCCTCTAGCAGATTACCAAGCCATATTTTTGCGAGTTCTTCAAGTGTAGGCTCAAGCATTGAGGTTTCTTTTCACTTTGCTATTTTGTATCAGGCGTTTCTTTGAATAAAAGATTGCGTCCAACAACTATCTCATGAATTTTCGAGTGTATGTTTTCCACAAATGAATTTATGGTGCATAATGCATCTTTAACATATACATGATCAAAGCTAAGCTTCTTTCCACTTGTATCATGACCATCTCGATGAACGATGTCGTGACGGATGGAAGTGAGTAAAGAAACAGATTTAATTTCTATGTTAATTCGAACTCCAGTTATTCCAGAAAGCATTCTGAGCACCTTTGCGATATTGTGAAATAAAGTTTCAGATATTTTTTCAAGAGCAAACTTTTCTATTCCTCCTTGCTCCAATGAAATGTCAGAAATATAGTATTTCGTGTCATTAAATGGATTAACATTCTTGAGAGCATTCCTTAGAAGAGTATCACTGGACAATATTGGGGTTTTAGTCAACCCTTCTAAGTAGACTTCAAGTAATGTAACCGCATGAGCGATAACCATTTTGTGAAGAACATTCTTATTGCTTGTTGAACTTGACTCGCTTAAAAATAGTGAAAGCTCAGATATTTCTTTATCAAATGTACCTTTTATGTCAGAGAATGTTTTATATACAAAATATTGATATTCGTCCCTAGCTCGATCCTCTTCTTCGAGACGTATTTGCTTGTCCCAATATTCCTCATAAGCAGCCAAAGCCTCTTC
>CAZOBX010000274.1:2665-7493 GCA_964578045.1 uncultured Kangiella sp.
GCCTTCGCCTTCGAACTCATATTCAAACCCATAGTGCTCATCAAGCCAATCGAAGATTTCAGATGCTTCTTCATATCGTGCTAATTCAGCTTTTACTTGCCCCACTTCAAATCTCCGTATTCGTTATTCTGTATCTGTTTTTCGTTTTACTGGTGGAGAGATAGTAAAGATACTCTTATCGCCAGTATTAATAATTTCGATTGGGAAAGTTCCGCCATCAGGCAAAGGAGCCTCTAAATTACTTTGCGTAGCGATGTTTTCACCGACCCCTTGATTTTTATACTCATAAGCACTCAGAAAAATTTGAGGCAAGTTAATCTTCGAAATTGCTCCTTTAAGATCAATAGAACTAATATGATAATCATTTCCTTCATATTGTATCCAATAGTTTTGATCAGGCTGATAATCAGCGGTTATTGATATCGATAAACTGCGCCCATTAATTTCAATTGATTTATCGAGTTTGTCAAAATCCTTGTGATTTCTATACATATTCAGGAGCAGATTTTTAAAAGACTCCTGATTATTTAAAATTGGCTGATCTAAGTCTACTTGTCCTAGACACTTATTAATCTCTGACTCCACCTCAATCAAATCTTCACCAACTAGTTTAACTTTGGCAGATTTAATCTTAACGATTTCTAGAATAATATTTGCCTGAATTCCCGACTCCCATTCCACCTGTTCTTCTACCAGGTTATTCACCTTACGAAGTTCAATTCCTAGTCGTATAGCCGGATCCGAAAAACCGGTAGTTGACACTGCTGTAACTTTATCAAAACCATGTAAGTTTTTACGACCGCTAAGTTGTTCAGTCCAAGAAACGCCCTGCTTACCGCTTGAAGGCCTGTCTCGACATTCTAGTAACCAAGTTATTGTAGTTGAACCAAATTGGCCAGTAACCACAATATCAAACTCAGCATAAACTACACCATCGACCATAACCTTATCATTAGATTCAATTCTTACGGTTTCAGGATGAAACAACTTTTCGATTTGAGTAACAAAGTTTTCTAATGCCTTGCCTGTTTTTTTTGTCATTTTAATTCCTGCAAAATTGGCAACAATACCTCACTACTGTATTTTGGCTCATTGGGGTGTTTCTGTTTCATTTGCGATAGTAATTTGGTGGAGCGACCAGTTATTAACCCTGATATACCGAACTAATGGTAGTCACCCATGACACGCCCCGTTATTCAATAAAATTAAAAATTGGCTGAAAACATTAACACGTTATTTCGTTGCCTTCATCTTCAGGTAAATGTTTCCAGATTCTTCAACTACATCTAAGTCAGAGCGTTCAGAATTCATTACCATTAATGTCTACTACCCTTTTTATTTTATATGTCGAACCAAACCTTAAGCAACTATAATGTCGTGTTACACGACTATCAAGTAATTCCTTGTGATTAATCTATATCACTAATACGCCTTAAATATAGGTATTCCTCATTTGAAACAGTTCACTTAGATGTTTGGTTGCATAATTCGGTGAATTAGTAGAAATTCGAAACGACAGCAAGCGGGTTGTAGCGGTACTGGCAACCAAAAATGAAACATTATTAAGGATTTTGTTAAGGCCATGCGAGTGTCCGTTGAGCGACTCTTCCCGATTCGACAAACCCTGCCTGAATAACAGTGCTAGATCAAAACCAGAAGCCGCCCTACTCCACATTACTTATTATAATAGGGATTATAATAAGTAATGATTTGAGATTTAAACGCATGCTACTACCTCTAACTGCCATTAAAGGTAGTAATATACACCTGCAAATTAGCCAGAGCTTTGCGTTTTTAGTGAAAAAATAAAGATCGAATTTTGCCCCAGCAAATTCTACTGATTCAACTCGACCAATAAGACTCTGAATCTGGCCTTTGAACAGTAAAAGAACGAGTAGCAGCATCACCAGCCAAATTAATTTTCCGATGAACGTTAACCACAATTCTAGTATCGTATTTCAAATATTTTTTCGGAGTTCGTTAAAGTATTTTGTGATTCTTTTGCACGGCTTTCTTTTAGTACTTCAGATATAATTTCCTTTACTGAAGCCTGCGATACATGGTCCACACTGATGCGCATTTTAGTTATTCCAACTGAACGAAGCCATAAATACATGATATAGAGTAAAACGCCAATAAAATAGGCTATGCTGTAAGATGCGAAATGCAGTGGTGCACTCGAATAAGTAATAAAACCACCTCCAGCCAGGGTAGTAACTACAGATAGGGCTCCTGCCCTCTTGAATTCACTCTAGTGCATTCCCATTCGAAGCAGTAAAAATGTTAAGAAGCCCATGGTGATACCCGCTAGAACAAAACCAACAATTATTATTGCATTCTCCATGTCGTACCCTCCCACGCCTAAACCCCTTGGTCTTTTTATTCATTTTTTCCTTATACATTTACTATTTAGACGAACTCTTTTTTATAAAGTGTCTATATACAATTGTTCACGAAAAATAAATTTAGCGAAATTGAGATCAAAAATCGTTGAAAACGCGATCATTTATTCAATTAAATTTGTAAGCTGTTTAGATAGGTTGTCAGGAGGAAGAACGATCCCTGTAATACGGTAAGGCGTATCCATTTTTCATAGTTATTTCTTTTATACTTCTATTCCAAGCATTAAACAAATCTCTTTTTGAGATTTACGTTTGATTATTACTGTAAATCAAAGACTTCAGTTCACCTTAATTTCAAATTTAATAATTCTAGTTTCCCGAATCAAGTTCATCTAACCCCTTTGATTTTGACTCCTTTGATTTTTGATTTGACGCTAAACGTTTCCCATCATCAGCGCCGCTTTTTGGCGTCGGCTGAATTACTTTACGAATCGCAGATATAAGGACACTTCGCATTTGAGACCTTAACGGTGGAACCATAATTATATCTTCGTAGGGTACATGCCCAAATTCATCAAAGTCATTTTCCAGTTCTTTAGCTAATACTAAATTCAGAGGCCATTTTTTTAGATCTTTACCTAGTGGGTAAGACTCTTTACCTGCTAATGCTTCTACTTCTGCTTCTGCTATTGCTTCCTTTGCATCAGAATCAAAAGTTTCTTTGCTAAATGAACAAACCTTTTTAAGTACTTGTTCATTACTATATTTCAAATTGCCATCTGTGTTTGGATTAGACAATGCAAATACATCAAAACCTTCATCCAGCACCATTGCGTCTGAACAACTAAAAAAATCAAACATTATTTGTGTTATCCCTTCTAATGTGTTGCCAACCCTACCGGATAGTCCCCCTGAGGACAGACTTACCAATTCAGTACCTACTCCATTTTCTGCCTCTCGAATTCCAAATACTCCAAACGGATAAACATTATGTTGGAAAAAAACCTCAAACTTCCCATCCGAATATTCTCTAAATTGACCACGACGAGTTGGAGATTCTTTAACCTCTCTGTAGTGGCGCGAAATTAAAGTATTTCTAACATTTTTTGGAGTTAAAGTAACATGTCCCTTAATATCAAGATCTATTATGATAGGATTTAATAACGCAGCTCGTCTTTCATTTATGTTTTTATATAGTTGATACTCTCCAAAATTCGCTGATATTACATTGTGACCTTGATAGTGTCCAACGGCCTCAATCTTTGGTAGGTTAAATACATGCCTAATATCTTCGAATTTATCGATTGCATTGGAAAACGGCAACTCAACCCCGCGCTTAATGATTGGCTTTCCCGCAAGTGCAAATTCTAATAATGGTCCAATATCATGTATATTCGAATCGTAACCCTCTAATTCTGAAAACACATCGTTTAATTCGTTTAAAGTATCCAACATAGCGGCTTTTATCGCCCATTTTTCATTAATAGTTGGCTCAAATTTGATTTTAATAAACTCATACGTTCGACCACGAACTTTCGCTGCGGTTTCGTTCCACTTAATAAGTGCGTGATACTTTCTTAAACCAATGTCTTCCTGAGGATCTCCATTGGTTAGAAGACCGCATAAGCTCGGAGGATATCCCTCCCGATTTAGGTACGCAACATGCCAGTAGTTCATAGTCAGATCGCCATTGCTTTGAACAGCGGTTATTTGCCATTTATCCCCATATGTATCAATGAATTTTTTTATGTGATGATAAATCGTCCAAGTACCTGAACGTTGGACATAAGCATTAGTAGTCGCTGGAAGTTGATGAGCATCTAATTTAGTTGAGTCGATCTTATGTGAATTTAGGACAGCAGGTACTGTATGAGGATCAGTCATTCTTGGGCTAGTTATTCCATCTCGCTGTATCCCTGGGCCGTGCTCAAAACCCGGGGTGACTGACAAAAACATATGTTCATCAGCACCTTCCGATATAGAAAAATTAATATCAAAGTGTTTGTTTATCATTTTCTACCCCTTTACGTATCTCTTACTATTGGCATATGCTACGCACGTAGCCTAACGCTTGTCTGAATTTGCAAGGCGCGAGCTAAATTTCCTTACTTTTGTTAGAGGTTTCGATTAATCCAATCTTGAAAATCGACATTTTCGCAATCACCCTCCTCTCGAATGTGCTCAAAATTCATTGCTGTGTATTCAATTTTTTCCAGTTCACTTCTATGCTGTAATAAGTTTTGAATGATTCTTTTTGTATCCGGATCATTTTTCTTTCGCTCAAGCAATCAAGGGCGCCAGATCAACTTGAAATTACCTAGGTCTTTTTATTTATTTTTCATTATATATCCACTATTTAGACTAACTCTATTTTACAAAGTGTCTATATACAATTGTTCACGAAAAACAAATTTAGCGAAATTGAGATCAGAAATCGTTGAAAACGCGATCATTTATTCAATTAAATTTGTAAGCTGTTTAGATAG
>CAZOBX010000275.1:0-7462 GCA_964578045.1 uncultured Kangiella sp.
GAAATGGATGGCATGGCGGTGCTGGCAAAAATAAGTATACTCGCGCCTGAAACACCCATAATTATCGTTTCCGGGGCTGGCCAGATTAATGATGTAGTCGAAGCGCTCCGATTAGGTGCTCTCGATTATTTAGTGAAACCTATCACTGATATGGCGGTTTTGGAAAATGCAGTACAAAATGCCCTGCACCGAACTTATCTGGAAGTCGAAAACCAAAATTACAAAGATGAGCTAGAAATTGCTAATCGCGAACTACAAAAGAACTTGGATTTATTGCAAAAAGATCAGGAGGCTGGTCGTCAGGCACAGCTGCAACTATTACCGCCAGCCGATGCAATAATTAATGGTTATCATTTTCAGCATATTATAGTCCCGTCACTCAATTTAAGTGGAGATTTTGTCGATTATTTCGAAATTTCGCCACGTTATACAGGTTTCTATTTCGCCGATGTTTCCGGTCATGGTTCGGCCGCTGCATTTGTAACTATGATGCTAAAAAGTTTGATCAATCAGCCATTACGCCAGTTCCGGATCAGCGAAAATACGCGTATTATTAACCCCGGCGATTTGTTGGCTTATCTTAATGAGGAATTGATACGAGCAAATCTGGGTAAACACATTACTTTATTTTATGCGGTTATCGATAACCAAAGTCAAACCTTGACCTATAGTGTCGCCGGTCAGTACCCTGCACCTGTCTTGGTGAGGGGAGGACACGCCGAAGCTCTAAAAGAAGACGGTTTTCCATTAGGCCTGTTTGATTGGGCGACATTTAATAACAAGGCTGTTGGCATTGGTCCTGGATTTAAACTGTTAATGGTATCCGATGGTTGGCTCGAGCTAGCCCCGACAGGAAATACGCCGGCTAACGAATCCTATTTATTGGATTTTGTTCAAAACAATCTGATCGAATTGAACGAATTAATGATGCCGGTCAAACAGTTTCAAAAAAATAACCCTCCAGATGATATAACCGTATTTATCGTAGAAAAGGAAAAAGAGTGATGCAAGGAACGATACTGTCTGCAAGAGTTGATTCTGTTGAGTATATAAGGTTTGTTGGAATTATTCGATATTCCCACTGCGCAGGTTTGGAAGCTCATATCGATCGAATGTTTAGCAATCCGAGTTTTTCTGAAGTTGCGATTGATTTGGAGCAAGCCCAAATGCTGGATAGTACCGCATTAGGGTTATTAGCGCGAATTTCGATTGAATTTACCAAAATCTCGAGCAAAAAACCCGTCATTTTTCTGCAAAAAGGTGAGCTCGCACATATTTTAAAGCGGGTTTGTTTTGATCAAGTATTTAGCATTATAGCAAAAAATAATAATCCAGAGAATCTACAATTTGTAGAGCTGACGCCCATTCAAAAAAATGAAGAAGAAGTACTTGCATGCGTGGTAGCGGCGCACCGCTGTCTGGCCGAAATCTCCGAAGACAATAAGCGATATTTTACCGATATTACAAAGGCTTTAGGTTAGGGCCTGTTGATTTTTCATAGTTCAACACTGCCGTGGCGAAATTTTAGCCGCAACAGTAATGAATTATGAAAGATCAACAGGTCCTAGGTTTAATGCTCTAATGGAGCGCTTTAGAGACAAATAAATTAGCCCCATATTACCATTTCTTTTTTGGACCAAATATATTGTCGTTTTCATTTTCCGCTTCATATTGATCTTCCATTTCAATACTCAGGGCTTTTTTAGCGGCTTCTTGAGGCGTGGCTTTGACTAACTCTTTTAATTCGAGCTCTAGCGCTTCTAAACGTGAATTTTTGTTGGTAAATCGGTCTAACATTTGCTGGGCTATCTGGAAGTCTCTTTGAGCATTGACATAGTTATGGGTTTGCAGAGAATTTTTTGCTTGTTGAATATAGGCGCAAATTTTAGCTTCCGAAATAAGTACCATTATTTTGTTGACCGCGGGCATGACCAGAGTGGTGTTCATCGCTTTAATATTTTTAAATCGCATTATATATTTGCCTAGTCTAGACAGATGTTTAATTAAAATATTAAGCTGCTGAAAATCTGTGGGTATGGTCAATCGTTGCTTATCGATGTCGGATCGAGGGTCCTCGATTTTTTGATTAATGCTGACTAGATTACGAGCGATCAATGGATCGTTTGGATCAAGATTGTTTGCGGCGGCCAGATTTAATTGAATATATTGCAATAATAGCCGTCGTGCTTCTTCACCGATTGGTATATTTGAGAAATTTTCTAATATGTTGGCCGTCTCGTTTGCACGGTAGCGAAATTTTGCGATCTGTTGGCGTAATTTCGCTTTCGCTTGTTCTCGTCTCTGTATCACCGTTATACCAGTGACACTAGCAATGAGCACAATAAATATTATCAGAATTGTAGAAAATGACTCCATAGTGCCCTTATATTTAACAATGGGAATATTGAGAGTATAGACCATAAAATCTCAATACCAGGCTTTTTGTATCCCTTGATAGTCACCAAAATACTGATACTGGCCGATGAGCCCTTATTTAATCTGATACGCTAAGGGATTACTGGCTACTCTATATCCCGAGTTGAGGTTAAACAATATTTCGATTACTTTGTTTTTTTACTTTCTCTTAGAAAGGCAGTGACTCGATTAAGAGCTATTACCATATACCAAGATATAGGAAAACCTATAAAAACTGGATATTATCAAGGGCTATTTTAGCCCAACTTATTGTTTTGTTCGACGACACGGCCATGGTAGGGGACTATTTAACACAAAAATGAGAGCATTTGTGGAATGACTTGTGTCATTGCTACTATTCACTTCAAGTGATTATTTTTTACTCTAGCTCAAATTGCACCTTGCTGTTTTCAAGGAGCTTCTGCGGTACTTGCTGGGGCTATCTCCAATCCTGTTAGTAAAAGCCCGAGAAAAAGAGTTTAATGATAAAAAACCTGTTTTTGATGCGATTTGTTGAATATTCAGGTCCGAATTATCCAATAAGAACAGCGCTTTCTGCAGACGCATTTCGACTAAATAGGCCATTGGACTCATTCCTATTAGTTCGGCAAAACGCTCTGCAAAACGGCTTCTGGACATGCCAATGCGTTTTGCTAGGCTTTGCACGCTCCATGAGTTGCTTGTTTCACCATGAATTAGATTAAGCGCTTTACAGATGCGCTTGTCTCCAAACGCGCGAAGATTCGCTTTCAATTGTTTATTTTCTGATACTGTGATTCGCAACACTTCAAGAAAAACACTTTCAGACAGTCTGTGTACTACGCCTTTTGCTTTCTTTTGGTCGGTAAATGTTCTACGGATCAACAATAGCAGCATGTCATTTAACCAATATTCATCATTGATTTGAGCCGCCGAAATGTGTAAATACTCAGGAAAAGCTCTCAAAATTGGGTGGTCTGAACCTTTGAAGTATAGGTAATTTCCACAAATGAGTTCGGTGAGATTTTTTTTAACTCCAGCCTCGATAGCAAATACATTTTGCGATTTGTCGTCGGATGATTCCCAATATTCATCTGCTGCATTCGCATTACTGTCGATTTGATCACAAAGAAGATGATCAATATCTTTAGGCATTATGATTAGATCTCCCTTGTAAAGACAAACAGTTCTGCCAGAATCAAACTTGATATAACATCTGCCGCTTTTGAGAAAATAACACCGAGCTGATTGCTTTTGCTTTTCGATTTTGATCTGCCAGGGAGTATAAAGTGACGTTTTATGATAGCAGACCCCTTTGAGCGACAAAGAGTTAAACGCATCTTCGAGTAAATTCATTTTGATACTCCTGTTTTTCAGTTTATAGAAAAGCCTGGACTCTTCTTATCTACCGTTTGTTTGAGTAAGACATCACTAACTATTCGATTATTTTATTAGTTACACCGCCGGTTGAAGGCCAACCATAGTCTTTATATTTACGTGCGAGGTCGGGACGGCTATCCTGATCGACTTTTATTGGCACAAAATGTAAACTTAAAAAGTCAGCAACTTTTCGATTCGAATAGGTTTTGTTATCCATTACATGACACCAATGGCACCAGACCGCCTCCAGATCAAGTAGAACTCTGCTTTATGGCTATATGGTTTTGCATTTTATCTATTAGTATTAAGTACGCGGTATTTGGAAATACTAGATGCAAAATCCAACAAAATTATTGACGTTTTGGTGAATTTTGAAATTTTTGAAGAATTTATTCTTAATAGTGCATCCAGTTTTAGCTAAACTGCGTATTGATCTAATGTAAGATCTAATGATTTAGTGGTGGAGTTATATTTATCTAGTACTTCCAAAGGCTAATAGCTGTGCGTTTTGTCCGTATAGTGCATAATCTAATTGTTCTACTTATGTATGCTTGTTATTATGTATGAAAAGAACATATTGACATGGTGAGTTTTTTAAACGGACTAGACCAAACTGATGAGTTCCGATGGATAGTGTTAGTATTCTATGACTGAAATCAACGAACAAGATGAATTGTTTAGCATGATATTGGCTATTCAAAATTCCGATGAAAGTGTATTTTCTGACTTTTACGATAAAGTGGTTTCGAGAATTTATGCTCTTGCTAACCGGATTTTAGTGAATCGTTCAGACGCAGAAGAAGTTGTTTGTGATGTTTTTACCCAAATATGGCAGCAGGCGAAATCCTATCATCCAGAAAAAGGGTGTGTGATTGCCTGGTGTATGGTCATTACACGTAGCCGAGCGTTAGATAATTTAAGAAAAAGGAAAAAGCACTCTGAAAGAATTCAGGAAGCTTCGGATTTTTATGAAGAAGTTGCCGATGAACAAAGCGAACCGGACAAGGTAGTTCAGATGTTTCAAGAAAATAGTAAAGTAAGAGGTGTTTTGGAATCGTTATCTGGTATTCAGCGCCAGCTGCTTGCGCTATCTTTTTTTCGAGGTCTAACTCATCGTGAGATATCTGACGCTACGTCAATCCCTTTGGGTACAGTAAAATCAAATATCAGACGCGCTTTGGAAAAATTACAGAGTAACAATTCCTTGTCGGAAAAAATATGAAAAATTTCGATTCCTACGAAGACATACTTAGCCAGTCAGAGATTTATAGTCTTGCCGATTGTATTGAGGCTTCGCCAATTGATCCTAAAGTTAAAGATTCACTTAAAGAAAGGGTGATGAATCGGATCATGGCACCTTGCCCAGCCGGTGGAGAGTCTTGCTATGAAAAGCAACTTGACTGGATTAAGATAACAGACAATATTGAAGTCAAAGTTCTGACTCAGGATTTAGAAAAAAAAGTTCAAACAGCCTATTGGCGAATTAAACCTGGAACTATTATTCCTGGCCATTATCATAATAGTGATGAAGATTGCCTGGTTATTGAAGGGGATATTCGATTTGATGAACACGAACTATTTGCCGGTGATTTCCATATGATGAAAAAAGGCACCACTCATCCCGATATGAAAACAACCAATGGCGCGTTGCTTTATTTAAGACATGATATACATGATGACTTGTCTTGGTTAGAAGTTTAGCCTTACACTTCAACAACCACTAATTATGAAAGAACGAATTTAATTTGTAGCCTATACTTTTATTGAGTTGAAAGAGTCTTATCTCCTTCAAGGATTCGTTAAATCTCAGTGCGATTGTCATTCTCGAATGTTTTTATGTCACTTACATAGATAACTTTTCCTTCCGGCTTGCCACTGTTCGACCCCCCAGGTTTTTCTAGAGAAATAGCGAAGGTTTTGATGCTATCCTGAGCTCCTAAATTCAATTGGTTTATGGCTAATTTAATGACGTTGTGATCCTCAATTATACCCAATGAAATAACCTTTTTTTGTTCTGAAATTACCCAAAGTTCAAGATCATTTAACGGTAAATTTTGATAGGTATTAATTGGAATTAATGTGATGTAGGAATTCGCTACATTAACATACCAGCTAGCATCATTGCCTTTAGAAGTTAAAACCGCGTAGCTTGTTTCAGGGAACTGCATGTCGATAGCTGAACCCATAGGAAAAAAGCCAGTCGCTGTAAGTAATAAGGATGCAGCCAACGATCCAGATAACACCCAATGAAACAATAATTTTCTGCCGTAGCTTTTGGCTGACTTATACGAAATAACTTTATCTTCATCAGTTTTATCGATTGATTGTTTAATTTCCATACTACTCCAAAGACTTGCCCGCAACTCCTTGGAGAGTTGTTTACTCTTAGCTCCTGAAAGTGTTTCACCTATTAATTTCTGTTGTGCTCTCTTTATTTTGTATTCCACCATATCATTTTTATTTTCGGATTCTATTAATTCGATTTGATATTCGTCTAAAAGACCAAGTAGAAGTTCCAATGTGATTCGCGTTTTTGACATATAGTATTTTATTTTAAAGGTGAATAAAGTTTATATCTATACCTACGACGGTCGTGGGTAATTGGATGCTTCGAAAGTAAAAGTTTTTAGCGACATGAATGATTTTATTAGCAGAATAAATTTCATCAGTGCATCTAAAAAAAAATTAATCACGTATTGTTATTTGAACAAGTTAAATTTTAAACGAAGCAATGGAGAAAAGAATGAACCTGATTAAAAAATCTAAATCACTGGCTACCTTGGCTGTGAGCGCATGTTTGGTAACCGCGTTTGCCAGTACAAGTTTTGCATCGAGCCATCGAGAAGCACCTTATATATCCAAATACCCTCAAGTCGATGGTACGGATTTTTACATGTTTAACAGTTATGAGCCGGGGAGAGAAGATTATGTGACCATCTTAGCCAACTATATTCCTATTCAAGCGTCATATGGTGGCCCCAACTATTTTCCTTTGGATGAAAAAGCATTATACGAAATTCATATTGATAACGACGGTGACGCTGTTGAAGATTTGACTTTTCAATTCGATTTTTCAAATGATATTCCAGAAACGGGTGTGGTTAACTTTACCATTGGTACAGGAGATGACGCTAAATCGATTCCCGCCGTACTTAAAAACGTCGATGGTGTATCGGTTGAAAGCGCTGGAGGTCTAAATTTGCTCGAAACTTATACGGTCAAAGTTGTCAGTGGCGACAGACGAACGGGTACTTCAACCGATATCACGAACGCCTCTACCGGCAGTACCAGTTTCAAAAAACCATTTGATTACGTAGGAACCAAGACCTTTGGCGGAGCCGGTAATTACAAAATTTATGCTGATAGTTTTATTACTGATATCAATATTCCCAATTGTGAAGCAACCGGAAGAGTGTTTGTTGGACAACGTTTGGAAGGTTTTAAGATCGCATTAGGTGAAGTATTTGATTTAGTTAATTTTGTGCCCGTTGAAGGTGATAGTGCGCCAGGTGCTGGAGACGGTGGTGGTTTTTCCGGTGGTATAACCCAAGATCCCGCAAGAAATATCCTTGCGAAAAACAACGTGACTACCATTGCTCTTGAAGTTCCTAAAGTGTGTTTAACCGGTGATGGAAATGGTGTTATTGGTGGCTGGACAACCGCGAGTTTGCGTCAAGCAACGATTCTT
>CAZOBX010000276.1:0-7448 GCA_964578045.1 uncultured Kangiella sp.
CTCTTCGAAAAGATTTTGCGCCACCCAACTCTCTGATTTTACTTTGCAGCAGATTAACCAAACCATCACTATCGCTGGATAATGATTCATAAGATTTTAGTAGAAAATCAGTCGCACCGGCCTCCAAAGCGTCAAGCGTTATCTTGGCATTATCATAGGTCAAGGATGACAACATTAAAACTTTAGCATCACAAACCTTTACGATTTGCTTAAGCGCGGTAACTCCATCCATCACCGGCATCTCAACATCTAAGGTTATCACATCCGGTTTGAGCAGTGCCGCTTTGTCGATAGCCTGCTTGCCGTTATTGGCCACACCCACGACTTTAATGCCCGGTGCATTATTAAGAATGGAACCCACTCTGCGACAAAAAAACTGTGAATCATCAACAATAAGTACGGTAATAGCCATTCTTCGATACCTGAAGGGGATTAGAATTAATTGGGATCATTTTTAGCTCACATAATGTTTTAGTAAACTGGGAATATCCAGAATGAGCGCTATTTTTCCGTCACTGGTTATGGTTGCACCGGCCATGCCGGGAGTTCCTTGAAGCGATTTACCCAGTGGCTTTATCACTACCTCTTCCTGACCTACCAAAGCGTCAACTACAAAACCAACGGTTTGAGTGCCTATTTGAGCCAACACAACATGTCCTTGGCGTTCTCTTTTGTCTCCGGAAAATCCCTTCGCTAACATTTCGTTTAAGAAAAACAGCGGTAACGCTTTTTCTCGTACCACAATCATTAACTGACCATCAACCGTATTGGTCTTAGTTAGATCAAGATGAAATATTTCATTGACTGCGGTCAATGGAAAGGCAAACGCTTGCTCTCTGACTTTAACCATTAAGGTTGGTAATATAGCCAAGGTCAGTGGCACTTTTATCAATATTTTTGTGCCTTTTCCGATTTCAGACTCAATGTCTATCGAGCCATTTAGTTGAGTAATTTTAGTTTTCACCACATCCATACCGACACCACGGCCGGAAATATCGGAAATTTCCTTTTTTGTCGAAAAACCGGCATGAAAAATCAGGTTAAAACATTCAGTATTGGTTAAACGGTCAGCCTGCTCTTTGTCCATTAGTCCTTTTTCTACCGCGATACCTCTCAGAATATTAGCATCCATACCTTTACCATCATCTTCAATAATGAGCATGATGTGATCGCCTTCTTGTGCCGCAGACAAAGTGATGGTTCCGGAGCGGGATTTATCCGAGTTGACTCGATCATCCGGCATTTCGATCCCATGGTCAACCGAGTTTCTAACCAAGTGCACCAAAGGATCAGCTAATGCTTCAACCAGATTTTTATCTAGATCAGTATCTTCACCGATCATTTTTAATGTGATTTCTTTCTTTAAACTTCTGGCCAAATCCCTGACTACCCGAGGAAAACGACCAAAGACTTTTTTGATCGGTTGCATCCTGGTTTTCATCACCGCGCCTTGCAAATCACCAGTGACGATATCCAGATTTGCAACGGCTTTAGCAAGATCCTCATTATTTTCCATTGCGCCTGACACAGTCTTTAAGCGGTTCCTTGCTAACACAAGTTCACCCACCATATTCATAATATCATCGAGACGTTTGGTATCAACACGCACGGTCGCTTCCGTGACAATTGACGGTTTTCTCGCTTTAGGTGGCGCTGTTTTTGGCGTAACCGGAGATATTGGGGCTGCGGTTTTAGCCTCCGGCGCAGGCTTTTTGCTCGCTGCAGGTTTGGTTTTAGGTTTGGGCTTGGTCAGTGCCTCGGATTTCACTTTGGCAGGTTTTTTATTGCTGAGCGCAGGTCCCTTGCCTGTACCATGTAGCTCATCTAGCAGGGCTTCGAATTCACCATCATCAATTAAGCCATCATCAGTGGCCATTGCAGGTTTAGTGGTAGATGAAGAAGGAAGTTTCTTTTGTTTCGATTCAACCTGGCCTTTTTTACCGTGCAACTCATCCAATAACGCGTCGAACTCATCATCAGCAATATCACCACTTTCTACAGGTCTAGCCGCTACTGGTGTTGATTTTTGTTTTGCTGCCGATTTATTCTCAGCTGCCGTTACCAGTCCATCACCATGTAACTCATCCAGTAATGCCTCGAACTCTTCATCGGTTATGTCACCACTGCCGGCCGTCGCCACAGCAGCCGACTTTGCTGTGGATTTTTTTGCATTATCGGAAACTGGATCACTACCATGTAGTTCATCCAACAGAGCTTCAAACTCATCATCAGTAATATCGTTATTGGAATCGGGTCCGGATTGTTCAGGCGGTTGTTGCCCCACTTCACTGGAATTTAAATCGTCCAATAAGGCGTCAAATTCATCGTCACTAATATCACCCTGAGGTACGTCGGATTGCTCAGCATCGGTTGATTGCGATTCTTCAAGCTCTGCTCCCGCGGGTTTGGCAAAGGTACCTAATAGCGCTAAGAATTCCGGTGACGCATCTTTTGGCTTGTCACCATTTCTGACGTCGTCAAACATTTCGTTGACCAGATCAAGAGACAGCAGAATATTGTCCATCAAAACTGCGTCGGCGACACGGTCACCGTTTCGTAAAATATCGAATATATTTTCGGTAATATGGCAAATATCGACCAAGGCTTTTAAGTTTAAAAATCCGGCGCCTCCTTTAACAGTATGAAAACCACGGAAAATTCCGTTAAGCAAGTCCATATCTTGTGGGTCGTTTTCCAAAGCAACCAATTGCTCTGACATCTCTTCAAGTATTTCACCGGCCTCTATCAAGAAATCTTGCAGTATCTCTTCGTCTGCTTCAAATGACATTCAGGGCTCCCTTAAAATCCTAAGCTTGATAACAGATCATCAACTTCATCTTGTCCCTGAACAACATCGTTTCGTTTTTCGACATTGACAACCGGTCCTTCGACACCGACTTTGACGTTTGGTCCATCTTTGGCCTTATTGTAGCCATCCATGCTACCAAACATCTTGATAATATGAACCATGCTTTCTTCCACATCCTGCACTAAAGTGATCACTTGTCGAATTACCTGACCGGTTAAATCCTGATAATCTTGCGCCATTAAAACTTCATTAAGTTCACCGTGTAACTCATCGGCGTCATTTTTATTTTTTGTTAAATGCGCTTCGATTTTTTTACATAATTTCCTAAAATCACCAGGCTCCAACTTTCGATCATAGAGTTTCTTCCACTCGACTAATAAGTCTTCCGCATCCTTTGCCATAGTGTTTGACCGCTCGGTACAGCTCTCAACTTTATCCATGGTTTTGTTAGCGGCTTCTTCGGTTTTTTCGATGACATAATTTAGACGTTCTTTAGCATCAGGAATTTCAGACGCAGCCAGATTCGTAATTCTTGAGTCCAATTGAAAACTGGTTATTGCTTCGTGTAAGTTACGGGTTAATTTTCCAATTTCAATGAATAAATCATCATCACCTTCTGAGGCAAACTGGTCGATCAATTCTTGTGCGTCTTCAATTTCATTATTTTCCAGGTGTGCAAGTAGGTCGCGAGTTTGAGTAATCGTTTTGCTCAATTGGTCTCTATTTGATAATGTCATCGTAGCATTCCTTCTTTGGGCTTGACTAACCGTCAATACGCTCAAATATTTTTTGTAATTTTTCATCCAAAGTGGCCGCAGTAAAAGGTTTAACAATGTAACCATTCACCCCTGCTTGAGCAGCCTCAATAATTTGTTCTCGCTTGGATTCTGCCGTTACCATTAAAACCGGAATCGATTTTAGTTTACTGTCAGCCCTTACCGCCTTCAGCAAGTCGATTCCTTGCATCCCTGGCATATTCCAGTCGGTAACTAAGAAGTCAAAATTACCCGTTTGCAGCATCGGCAATGCGGTATTACCGTCATCGGCTTCTTGCGTATTGGTGAAACCTAGGTCCCGTAGCAGGTTTTTAATGATTCTACGCATCGTAGAAAAGTCATCAACAACCAGGATTTTCATGTTTTTGTCCAAGATAAATCTCCAGATGAATAATTCAATAGGTTGAAAATTTGTAATAATAGCAAAAATACAGAGTGCAACGCTGCTTCAGCAAGCTTCTAACAATAAATTTAGTCTAAAAACGTCATTTCTTCCAATCTTTTAAGCGAGATTGCAATCGCAACATCGCCTGACTGTTAATTTGGCTTATTCTGGATTCACTGACGCCCATGACCTCGCCGATTTCCTTCAAATTTAGCTCTTCATCATAATAGAGAGCTAAAACCAATTTTTCTCGTTCCGGAAGAGAAGAAATCGCTCCAGCGAGTGAGTTTCTGAAATCCTCTTTTTGTATTTTTTCCAGCGGGGTTTGACTACTATCGGATAGACCTTGAGAAAAATAGTCTTCAGTTACTCCCATGGCTTCAAAATCCATCATATGACCATTACTAACATCCATCAGCATTTGGCGATATTCTGCAACCTCTACCCCAAGCTGTTCTGCAACTTCAGTATCTCGGGCATCACGGCCTGTTTTTTGTTCTATATTTTTGATAACCGCGGCGATACTTCTTGAATTTTTATGTACCGAGCGAGGCACCCAGTCACCTCGTCTGATTTCATCAATCATTGACCCCCTAATTCGAATTCCAGCAAAGGTTTCAAAACTGGCCCCCTTGCTAGCATCAAAATTGCTTCGAGCTTCCAACAGTCCGAGCATTCCGGCTTGTAACATATCTTCTAACTGAACGCTGGCAGGCAATCGCGCCATTAAATGATGGGCAATACGTTTCACCAATGGCGCATAACGTTCTGCAAAATCATCATCTTGGATCTTTTTGTATGTATCTGCTCCGGTCACATCCACAGCCTATGTTATTACGAACTTTTTAGTTCACATTTTTGTTTTAATATAACCAACTAACTCGCTCGCGATACCAGCCTTTCCATAAAAAACTCAATATTACCACTGGCATCGGTTGGCATCGGCCAACGTTGCACTTTTTTAGCAAGACTCTTAATTGCTATGGCAGCCGGACTTCGCGGAAAAGCGTCCAGCAGCGGCTTTTGCTTTTTAACCGATAGTCGCACATTGTCATCAAAGGGTATTGATCCTAAATAATTAAGGGTGACGTCCAAAAAGCGATTACACACGCCACTTAATGTGGCAAACAGCTCCCGACCTTCCTGGCTGGTCTTGACCATATTTGCTAACACATGAAAGCGCACGATTTTATGTTCTTTGTTTAAAACCTTCATCAGCGAATAAACGTCAGTAATTGATGTAGGCTCATCACATACGACTGCTAAAACGTCCTGCGCGGCTTGAATAAAATTGATCACCATATCGGTAATGCCTGCAGCAGTATCGATAATTAAAAAATCGAGATTATGGCCAATGTCGCTAAAAGCCTGAATAATTCCGGCGTGCTGTATTGACGATAATTCCGCCATACTTTTAGTGCCCGAAGAAGCCGGTATAATTTGTAAACCGTAGGGTCCTTCAAGGATAATATCTGCTAGCTCACACTCCCCATTGAGCACGTTGGCCAAGGTTTGTTTGGTATTTAAACCTAACATAATATCGACATTTGCCAGACCGAGATCAGCGTCGAGTAACATCACTTTGTGTCCTAATTGACATAAAGCCACAGCCAGATTAACCGAAATATTGCTTTTCCCCACGCCGCCTTTACCGCCAGTCACAGCAATGACTTTGACTGGTTTTGATGATGCACTTTGTGCAATACCACTAATTTGGCTCAAAAACGCTTCTCCTAAAGGCTCTTTGCAAAGTTTATGCTTATTATGAATACTATTTCTCCATTTATATAAGCATAGACTATATTCATATAAATGCTGTTTTATCCAAGAATAATCAAAGGATTAATGACAACACGCTCTGCAACAACAACACCGACCAATAGCAGTGCTGTTTGCACCAAGCTAAAGTGGTGATTTTATGCGTACCGAACAGGCTAAATTGCTTGTGCCAATTGCCAATCCTGGACGTTGCTGCCGAATTTATTAGTTAGCCAGACAGCTTTAGAAACTAGATGATGATTACGTGCTACCCGAATGTCTTCAGGTACTCTCTGCCCATCTGTGGTGTAAGCAACGGGGAGTTGATTTTCTATCACAAGACTTAACACTTCACCTAAACTGGCAGCCTCATCAAGTTTGGTGATAATGATGGCATAAGGTGAATATTGTTGAAACAATTCGATTGATTGTTGCATCACTGCAGACTGATTGGTCGCCGGTACCAGTAGAAATCGTTTAATATCACTATTTGACTCTTTAAGGGTTTGCAATTGCTTAGCAATATCAGAATCCTTTTTCGACATTCCGGCGCTATCAATAAGCACCAATTTTTTATTGTGGGTTTGGTTTAACAAATAATCCAGTGAATGTCTTTTCGACACGCTCAGCATTGGTATTCCCAACAATCGAGCGAAGCTGGCTAGTCGCTGTTGCGCCGAAATTCGATAATTATCGGTTGATATTACCGCCACCGAATCCACACCATGTTTTATCACAAAGCGTGCTGCCAATTTGGCAATTGTGGTGGTTTTGCCTGCGCCAGCTGGCCCCATAAACGCAAAAATGCCACCATTAGTTAACAAATCCAAACTATTGGCAGAAATTGATTTAGCCAAAAGTGCTAACAAATTTTGCCAGCAGCATTCAGCGTCCTGCTGTTTTTTAACTTGCGGTATTAAACTATCGGCGATAGATTGATTGATCCCCAAATTGGAAAAACGCCTGGACAACATTGCCCGAGTGGGATCTTTTTCACTAAATCTTTCCCATCCAATGCCTTTTAATTGCTCTGACATCATGGTGCGCATTAGCCCTAACTCTTCTCGCATCGCCACTAATCCGGGATCCGTTGTCCATTCAATTTTATTGGTTGCTGGTTCAGATTCACGCTCGGTTTGAATACTTTTCATAACCTCGTTAATTTGACCAGTCACTGAGCGCTCATTAAGGCTTTCAGCGCTATTGATAGTATATGGATTATCTTTTTTTACAAAATAACTGGTTGGTTGTTGCTCAGTAGTATCATCGATTAGTAACAGATCCTTTTCGGTTAGATCTTTTTCTGCATGGGTTTCGACCACGCCTAATGATGATGGTAATAAATCCTGATCATAATCAAGCGCGGCGATGACTTCTACACCACTGGCCGTTTTCTGGCTGGATAATATAGCCGCGTCTTCACCAAATTCATCGGTCACCTGGCGAAGCGCAGACCGCATATTTTTACTATAGAATCGTCTTATTTTCATAATTCGTCTCGAAATTTTTAGCCTGTAGAGTCTCGATTTAGCCGTACATCAATTATCATGTTGCGGGTTGATCAATTTAATCATTAGCTTGGTTTAACCTGGATTAATCAGTTGAATCACGAAATTCTGCGCATCCCCTTGATGCACCCAAAAAATCCGTGAAAGCACTACTCAACAATCAGGTGAATACGGCTTTCTCAAATTTCCTATGCACATCAAGGCAATACACA
>CAZOBX010000277.1:0-7408 GCA_964578045.1 uncultured Kangiella sp.
TGACTAACCCTAAAATTCCATGCCTCAAATATGGTAGCTTATAGCCTTGCTGGAACCTGCATTTTAAGGTAGCACGGGTATACATCTTGATGCCTATTTCCTTCGACTCCGTTCAGTAATCTTCAAAACTAGATTGAAAGTGGATTAAATATTAATCCAGCCTTGGGTATACGCAATCGTTGCGGCGACACCAGCAAGTAAAATAAGCCAAATAAATGTAAGAGAAACTGACTTAGAACGCCTCGGTTTAAAATAACTTAGCGGTGTATCACCCACTGATTGGAATTTTAATTTGGTCCCACCAACAATGATCTCATCGCCATCTTGCAATACCGCCCTAATTTGCATCTTGTCATTAATCAATAAACCATCTGACGCGCCATTATTGACAATTTCCCAACCGAGATCGATTTCGTTCAAATAAACATGGCGAGCGGAGACACTTTTTTCACTAGTTGACAAGTGATGTCCAAGCATTTTACTCAGGTGATTGGAAGCCCGGGTTATTTCATAAATCTTGCCGGTAGAATGCTTGTCGATATCATGCAAGAAAACCTTACCGCTAGCCAGAGCAGGTTTGTTTTGACTCTTTGTGGTAGTTTTCTTGATTCGATCCAAAACTTCTTTTTTCTCACGCACGATTGTTCTCGGCTTGCTTTGTTCTGCAACCTCGGGCCCAACCACAAGAAAGGAAAATTCGTCTAATCGTAGTTCATCATTATTTCTTAACTCACAAGACTTGATTTTTTCATCGTTAACGAAAGTTCCGTTAGATGAGTTACGATCTTCTACATAAAGTTTTTCTTTTTTAAGAACCAATTTAGCATGTATACGGGATATAAAGCTTAAAGGCACCATAATATCGGCTTTTTCATCCCGACCAATGATGAATGCGTGATTTACCTGGAAAAATTGCCCAGCCAGAGGTGCTGAATTGGCTTTTAACATCCACTCTGATATTGCAGGTCTGATAATCGTCTTACTTGATTCAATTGACTGAGGTGGCTGACTTCTTTCCTTTAGCGGATCGATAATCTCAAGTTCAGCGCTACCGAGTTTGATAATATCCCACGCGGCTAGATTCTGGGACTTTGTTACCGGTACATCATTAACAAATACACTGCGATTAGAACTAAGATTATTTAAAGTAATTTCGGCTTGCTCAACAACTAGTTCACAATGAACTGCATCCACCAGAGGTTCATCGATAACAATGTCACATTTTGGATCTTTGCCTATTTTGATAGATGAATCCACCAACCACATGGCAGGTTTGCGGCGATCTTTAAACTGAATTTTAAGCATTGAAGAGACGCTTCCCTTATTATCCTTGTTCTCAAACATAGCAATACTCGTACTACATTATTCTGGACGACTCGAGCATTGTCTCTGTTGCCTATAATAGCGGCTTAATTGGCAGAAGAAAAATAAAATTAAGTAATACTTGAGATTTCTTATAGTCAGCCAAAACGATAGTTATTTAAATACCCGACACTCTCATAAGAATTTGACCACAAAACCAAGCGGCATAAGTACCGAGAGCGTAACCCAATACAGCTAAAAGTACTCCGACAGGAGCAAGGGACGGATGAAATGCAGCTGCGACTACCGGCGCTGAAGCTGCACCACCGACATTTGCCTGACTACCGACCGCCATGTAAAAAACCGGTGCTTTGATTAATTTTGCGACAGTTAGCATTAATACAGCGTGCACCACCATCCAAATTGCGCCAACCACAAAAAGCCAAGGTCTTTCAACAATCGCTGAGATATCCATATGCAGACCTATAGCTGCCACCAACAAATAGATAAAAACAGAACCTACTTTTGAAGCGCCTACAGCCTCAAAATTTCTTAATCTTGTAGTAGAAAGAACTAGCCCGATAGTCGTTACCGTGACAATCAACCAGAAAAATTTACTGGTCAGAGAATATTTTGAAGCAGCCGGCCAATTTTCTGCAATAAAGGGTGCTAAGGTATCCGCAACAATATGTCCGAAAGCAGTCGCACCAAAAGCGATTGCAATGATTAACATTAGATCAGTTAAATCTGGATTCTTGGCATTTTCCTTATTAAATTTTTCAACAGTCGCCTTAAGATCTTCAATAGCGCTAGTATCGGCGCCCGATTTTTCGTCTATTTGTTTTGATTTTGCAGCCATATAAAGAAGCACAGCCATCCAGATATTAGCAATAATCACATCAACTGCGATCATACTTGAAAATAGTTCTCCCGAAACTTCATAGACCTCTTTCATTGCAGCCTGATTAGCACCACCACCAATCCAGCTTCCGGCAACTGTCGTCATTCCGCGCCAGACATCACCAGCAACTACGTCTGGATTGATCACCGACATGATCAACAAAGCGATCGGACCACCGATAATGATCCCGAATGTGCCGGTCAAAAATAAGATCAACGCCTTTGGGCCAAGAGCCTTAATTTTCTTAAAATCAATACTGAGCGTCAGCAATACAAGGCTAGCCGGCAATAAAAACCGCGAAGCAACATAATAAATCTGTGCACCATTAGCCTTTATTTTTACGTCACTAGGGTCAGCAGCACTTTGACATTGGGCTAAAACGCCCTGCCCGGCGTCAACCGCACCGCTTAATATGTCGGTACAGGGATAATCATAAGGCACTATGTGAAAGGTATGCAGCAAAGAAGGAAGAAAATAACAAAGCAACAAAGCGGGCACAAATTTGTAAAAACGTTTGAAATAAACATTTTCGCTCTTGTGCGTATAGAAAACCCCTCCTAGTATCAGGGCTAAAATTCCAAATACGGTGGCACTGTTGGTAACAAGATAGGTGATGGGCTCTGGCATGCTGGTCCTGCGCGATTAGATATTATTATTGCCCTACAAGATACCAGTGCTTTGGCTAAAAAGACAGTCTCAAAACCGATAGAATAACAAATTTATTGGTTACTCATCCTCCTCAGGCAGTTCTATTGGTTGTATCACCGGATTCTTAGTCCTACCCGATTTGCGCAGAGCTTCTCTCAACACATACTCAATTTGTGCATTAACGCTGCGCAATTCATCTTCGGCCCATCCTTGCATTTGATTGAGGACTTCTTCATTTATTCTTAATGGATAGGCTTTTTTTGCCATAACAATTACCAATCAGTTTTTAGTTTCTGAGGATAGTTGATGCCGCTAATACAAACTTCCCGCATTCACAATGGGTGAAGCAGCTTCATCACTACATAAGACGACCAGCAAGTTGCTCACCATTGCGGCCTTACGCTCACTATCCAGTTCAACAATTTCTTTTTCTGCAAGTTGTTGCAAGGCCATTCCAACCATACCCACAGCACCTTCAACAATTGCTTTTCTTGCGGCAATAATCGCCATGGCTTGCTGTCGTCTGAGCATTGCCCCGGCAATTTCAGGCGCATAAGCCAGATGACTAATTCTCGATTCAATCACGTGAACACCTGCCTTTTGCAGCCTGTCTTGAACTTCTTTTCTTAGCGCTTTGGAAATTTCTACTGGATGACTGCGTAATGAAACTTCCTCATCTTGGTTATCGTAAGCATAACCGGTGGCCAGATTTCTTAATGCTGCCTCGCTCTGAATAGACACAAAATCTTCGTAATCATCAACTTCAAATATCGCCTCGGCGGTATCGACCACTACCCACACGACCACGGCGGCAATTTCTATCGGATTACCGTTTTTATCGTTAACCTTTAGTTTGCTACTTTCAAAGTTACGAACGCGCAAAGAAACTCTGGATTTGGCGTAAAACGGATTGGCCCAACGCAACCCAGAATTCCTAACGGTGCCGATGTATTTACCAAATAATTGTAAAACACGCCCCTCATTGGGATTCACCATGAAAAAACCAAACCAACAGATAAAAACCAGAAAAATCATAATCGCGGTAAGAATTGCAAACATAGAACCTGTGCTCGCAAGGCTAATAGTCAGTAAAATAGTCGCAATTTGGGTGATAAATAGCACCAGTAAGGTAATAATACCGTTGGGCGCTTTAATTTCATTTTCTACATACATAAGCATTCTCCTTAAGAGATTATTCAATATAATTCTTTATGACACCTTTAAGATATCATTATGATATCATTCGAACAAATAAATCGAAGGATAAAATGTAATCAAATATGTGGGGGCTACAAAAATAGGCACTATAAAAGCGCTAAAGAAGAGAGAAAAGCGGCTATCGCTGCAAGCAGTATCAACGCCAGATAAATAACAATGATCATCATGGTTTTAGGTATAACCAACCAATAGGTTTGCCTATAAACCACTTTTTGTGCTCGAGCTAGATAAATGGGTATCAAAAGACTGAGGGCGGACCACCAGGCATTTTGCAATGCCAGCGCATATATAATTAAAACAGCTCCCATTAGCCAGGTTTGAAAGTGCAAAGAAAAAATCAGATGATCAAAATACAAAGTTCGCTTAAAAAGGTAGAGTACTTTTAGCACGACTGCGAACAAGGGTAAAAATAATATCAATATATTCGGAAGTATCTCCTCAAGACCATTAAACATACGATCGACGGTGACTTGAGAATTGGATGACTGAAGTAACTCTCTTTTGTCTTCGATAAATTCGTTCAGCCAGCTCTCTAATTTATTCTCTTCACCTTGTTCCGAATCAAACGATAGCAAACTATAATTTGAGTGTCCTTTAATTGGTTTGTCAGGGCCGAGCAGAACATTGCCAATATAGACGTTAGCTTTGCTTACATCAGGCGACGGAATGGCAAAAACGAAAAAGAATAATAAACTAATAACCAGATAGAGACGAACAGGCGGTAATACCGATGCTCTCTTACCGTCTAGAAACCTGGCACTCAAAACGCCGGGTTTGATTAATAACGTGACCAAACTGGTGATCACTTTAGAATCTATCGAAAATAGTTCATCGGTAAACTGTGCAGTCACTTGCCAGATCGGACCGCGACGGCTTTTGGCTGATTGTCCGCAATTCGAACAGAACAATCCGTTTAGTTCAGTTTCGCAATTGGCGCAAGAGTTCGACTGGTTTGCAGAATCTTCCAACAAAGTGATACCTGACCTACGAATTACTGATAAATTAATTGTAATTTATACCAGGTACAGTAATTGTGGCAAGTAAAAACTGTAATAAATAACTGAGCATTGAGGTAATGCTTTGCATAAAACACTTTGTGCTTTATGCCTAACAGCTTAAATTCTTTTCGGCAGCCACAAGAAAACCAGAAGCCCCGACAAAAACATTGTTATGCCCACGAACCAGAATGGCATCAACAAATCCTGTGACCACTGGGCCATAAGCCCCATCACCAGTGCGCCTATTGCATAGCCGGAATCACGCCAAAAACGATAAACACCAATTAAACTGGCTCGATGCTGGGCCGGAGAATAGTCTCCAACCGAAGCCCCCAAATTGGGGTAAAGCATGGCCATTCCGATGCCAATCAATGCTGCTTCAAAACTCCAAAAAAGAATGGATTGAGTCAAAGGGATCATCACAATACCTATGCCGCATAACCACATTCCCCAAACGATTAATCCTTTACGACCAATCTTATCGGATAAAGGACCAGTGACTAACTGACTACCGCCCCAAACTACGCCGTAAATTGCAATAATAGCGCCTGCTTCGATCAATGATAGGCCTTGTGATAAAAAATAAACCGGTAGGAAAATCCACACGATGGCATCAGTAAATTTTTCAACTAATCCTGCTTGATTGAGTGCAATCAGTGGTTTACTTTCAAGTGAGGCTAATTTGAATAACTGACTCAAACTCTTAGGTTCGGTACTATCGCCTTCATCCATGGCATTTTTGTGATGAAGCTCTGCCCAGGGCAAGGTTTCTACAATGGCAAGTTTAGCCAATATCAAACCGGATAAGATAACCGTTAGACTAAAATAGAAAAGCCCATCTCTAACGCCAAACCAGGTGACAACATAAGCCGTTAATAATCCTGCGATGCCAACAGCTGCATAACCAGAAAACTCATTGACCCCATTGACCAGCCCTTTTTGACTGGTCTTCGCCAGATCCAATTTACTATTTAAAGCCATTGACCAACACAGGCCCTGATTAAAACCTAGTAGCACTGTTGTTAAAATGATCCAATTCCAACTGGGCGCGAAAAGTAATAAAAATGGGATCGGCAATGCGATGATCCAGCCCCAAAGCAAGATCGTTTTGCGACCATATGTTTCACTAAGTTTACCGGCAAAAAGGTTCATCACCGCTTTTACAATTCCGAAAACCACCACAAATGAAGCCAATAAAAAGAAAGCTTGATCCGCTAGGCCGAATTCTGTTTTCGCCATGCCAGGAATAACGATACGAGTCATACCAACGGTCAAACCAACCAGAAATATCTGCAGCAATTGTAGGCTAAATTGACGTCGATTTGTTCGTATGCCTAGTGCAACAGGATTTGATTCCGAAAGATGATTGAGTTTAACCGATTGAGTTTCGCCGTGGAGTGGAATTGGAGTGTTCGTCATAAAATACTCTAAATATGAACAAAGAGATTGCATTTTAACACTAACAAGAATAATATTCAATTATTCTATTGAATGTTATGTTTTATTTAGCTTATTTCATCCTAGTCATATTTCTGTGATTAATAAGGAGCCTACCGATGTTTTTAGTACAAAGAGAAAATCCCAGTGATCCCTCCTCTATCGCTTATTTTATGGGCTGTGCCGGACAAGGCAAAGGCATCGCAGTTGACGTTCATTTAAATGACATAGAATGGTTTATTGCTCAGGCGGAGCAAAAAGGTGTCACGGTCCAATATGTGATCGATACTCATCTTCACGCCGATCATTATTCCGGCGGCAAAGTGCTAGCGGAGTGCACAGGCGCAGCCTATATGCTACACGAATCGTCTGAACCCAATTTTGATTTTGTGGCACTCAACGACCAGCAAATAATTAATGCTGGTAATGTGGGAGTTAAGGTCTTACATACCCCCGGCCATACCTTAGATTCCATCTGTTTATTAGTCACAGATCATTCACGAGGCCCTAATCCCTGGTTTTTACTGTCCCAACATACTTTATTTGTAGGCAGTGTTGGCCGTCCCGATTTACGCGGTCGAGAAGAGGAAATGGCAGGCCATCTATACGACTCGCTACATGAAAAACTACTGAATCTAAACGATTACATTGAAGTTTTTCCGGGGGCCAAAGCGGGTAGCGTTTGTGGCGCAGGAATATCCGCTAAACCGGTTTCAACCATAGGATATGAAAAAGCCAATAACCCGAATTTGAAATTATCAAAACCCGATTTTATCACCCGGATAATAGCGAACCTGCCCGCTTATCCGGAGAATATGGATAAGATTGTCCGGGCGAATATGGCGGGATGATTAAACAACCATTAAAAAACAAATTTGTATCTATGAGCCAAACTCTTTAATAT
>CAZOBX010000278.1:0-7314 GCA_964578045.1 uncultured Kangiella sp.
TCCAGTGTTCAGCTAAAATACCTGAACACCAAAAGTAGGCGCTCTTAGGCGAGGCACAACTCGAAGGTAAGACCCAAAGCATTCGCTCCGCTCACGGGGCCAGCTTTGGCTAGTCCTTAACAAGAGTTGTAACGCAGTGCAGGTTTTTTAGCTGAGCACCCGAAGGGCAAGGCTATAAGCAACCATCTTCTACGTTATGAAATTTTGAGTTAGAATGACTAACCCTAAAATTCCATGCCTCAAATATGGTAGCTTATAGCCTTGCTGGAATCTGCATTTTGAGGTAGCACGGGTATAGTATTAAACCGAGCTGATTTTATTTAACATTCAAGAGAACAAAATGACCCATTCGAATGAAAATGAGACAAACTCGCTTACAAGCGGCACGGCAGGCAGTAAAGCGACAAGCGCGACCGCTAGCGTAAAAACAATCGCAAGCCCATCGCAAAATGCAACGATCGATTACCTTGACCTGTCTCCAGATTTTCCCAAGGTCAACGCATTTGGGCACTTTATTGGCTTCGCCATCATTTTTGTGGTTTTACTCACGGTTAATTTAGCCGTTGAGGAAATAGAGCTACATTTTATGGTGCTCCCATTGGTTGCTCTTGCAGCCTTGGTTTCAACGATTTATGGCTTTTGCTTTGCAAAATCCTGTCAGTATTTTCGCGGCGAATTCGAGCTGATGTACAAGCAAGGATTGTGGTGGAAAAAACAAACTGCGCTTAGCTTTTCTCGTATCCAGCATATTGATATCTCCCACGGCCCGTTGGAGAGAAAATACAGCATGGCGACAATTAAGTTTTTTACTGCCGGGGGCGTGGCTTCAGATCTGCGAATTCCAGGACTACCGTCAGCTCAGGCAGAACGACTTAGAGCTGAGATTTTGCAGTATGCGAAAAATGAATTTGAAACCGAGTCAAACCATGGATAATGTTCAGTCTGCGCAAAAACAGCAAGAATGGCGGCGACTTTCCCCGCTATCAATTATTTTCTTTGTGGGAAAGATCCTTTCACGCCTGATCAAAGATGCGCTGCCAAGCATGGCGCCATTAGCGGTGATAATATTTAGTTCCGATAATAAAATGTGGATGGTATCCAGTATTGGTGTTGGCCTGTTAGCTTTACTTTTGATCGGCTCATTTCTTCAATATTGGTTCTTTAAGTTCAAACAGCAAAGTGGAAAAGTGCTGATCAATGATGGCGTATTTAAAAAAAATCATCGGGTGATCCAGTTTGATCGGATCCAGAATATTAATATTCTTCAACCGCTCTATTTTAAAGCTTTTGCGCTAGTGACACTGCAAATAGAAACCGCCGGTGCCAAAGGTAATGAAGCCGATTTAGCTGGGATTTCAAGAGAGTATGCTGAGGAGTTAAGAAATCAAGTTTTGCAACAACAGCAAGTAACCACCAGCGACGGTTCTAAAATGGACTCTCAAGAATCGACGAATGATCAAGTGATCGCTCAAGCGTCTTTAAAAGATCTGGTCAAATATGGTGTTTCAAGTAATGGAATATTCTGGTTTTTTGTATTTCTCGCACCGATCTTTGGGCTTGCCGATGACTTTTTAGAAAAGATATTTTCAAAACAAGATTTCGTCAAAATGACCGAGTTTGTCGGCGGTGGTATCACCGGTGAAATTATTATCCTATTGGGTTTGTTTTTAGCGACCGTCATTTTGATGTTTGGCTTTTCTATTTTGGGGGCAATTTTGCGGTATTTTCGCTACCAGCTCACTTTTAACAGGCTGATTTCAAATCCGTTAAAATCCACTCTGAAACGATCGAGTGGTTTGCTCACCAACTATGAAGAATCATTAAGACTGCAAAAAATTCAATCACTGATTAGTCAATCCAATTTTATCGGACGCTGGTTAAAAGTCAATAATCTGACTATAGGACAGGTTTCAACCGGTCAATACAATACAAAAAACAAAAAAAGCCTGTTTGTAATTCCCGCCAGAACGGATCAAGAATCTATCGATTTGCAAAAGGTGATCTTTGACGATGCACCTGAACAAATAGAAACAAAAGGGATCCATCGTCGTTATATTTACAAAACAATTGCTTTGAAAATATTGATGCCCTCCTTACTGGTCTGCTTAACAATTTATTTCAGCGATGGTCCGGCCTGGTTGCTAATCTTACCTCTATTACTTTCTTTATTAATGTTGCCACTAGTGATCAGACGTTGGAAAGCGTATCAATATGGTATGAGTGAAGGATATGGTATGTTTCAAAGAGGACTGTTTGGATTTCGACATGTACTGTTCCCTTTATTTAAAGTACAAAGAGCAGAAGTTACTCAGTCACCTATTCAGCGCCGTCGAAATCTTGCGACTCTCAAAATATATCTGGCATCTAGCCGGTTACAAATGCAATATATTCCAATTAATGAGGCTAACAGCTGGCTCGAAGTGATTAGCGGTCAAATTAAACAGAATAACCAGCCCTGGTATTAGCTTTTAAGCGAAACACAAACCCGATTGCGACCTTGGTGTTTAGCCAGATACATGGCGTAATCCGCCTTGGCAATTAGTACTTCCTGACTATCGTCATCGTACCATTCAGTCACCCCAAAACTGGCGGTCATTTTTTTTACTGGCGAAAAATCCGCTGTTTCGATAATTTGCCTCAGTTTATTGGCAGTAACTTCAGCATCCTTTACCGCGGTTGCCGGGCAAATCACCAAAAACTCCTCTCCGCCCCAGCGACCCAATACATCATTCGTTCGAATGTGTTTCTTCACGGTACTGGCAAATTCTTGCAAAACTCGATCGCCGATTAAATGCCCGTGTATATCATTCACACTTTTAAAATAGTCGACATCAATCATGATGACTGATAGCGGTTGTTTATACCGTGAACTTCGTTGTATTTCCTGTTCAAAAATACGGTCCATTTTGATTCGATTATAAGTGTCGGTTAGCGGGTCAGTGACCGATAGGACTTCGAGTAGCTGTGATTTAATCTTTAACTCGGTATGCGCTCGTTCCAATTTGTAATTCAATCGGCTTAGATTGCGATTCCACCAAAATAGAATAACAAATAGTAAAACGACAATGGCACTAATTAACCAGTACTTAGTGTAATTTGCTACCGGTTCATAAACATAAACGGCGCCTTTATTCATAAATTGACTGACCAATGTTTGATCGGTAGTTAACACCGCCCTTTGTAGAATGCCATGTAGAATTTGATCCTCTTTCCTGGTTGCTAGCGAGACAATATCGTCAAAAGCTGATGGTAAACGTCCTGCTATTTTTAATTCTTTTAGCGATCCATTGTCAAACAGCCCCCCCACCGAATAAAGAGAAGCAATGGTTGCGAAGGCCTTGTTATCCGAAACCAGGTTAAATCCTTCGCCGGTACTGCTGGAAGTAATAGTCAGTATTTTGGGGTAATGTTGTTTAAGCATCACCTCGACATTGTTACCTCGCTCCATCGCAAAAATCTTATCATTATGCAAACCGATATCAGTAATATAGGGTTGTTCACGCTTACTGACTAGCACTCGTATGATGTGAGCGTAAGGCCTGGTAAAATTCATTGTTTCTGTTCTGGCTTGGGTTTTTGTTGCCCAAGGCAATATATCGCAGGTTTTGTTTTTAAGTCCTTTAATCGCGTCCTGCCATGATGTCGGTGGGGTTGCGATTAAATTGATACCAGTGTGCCGGGTAATGAGTTTAACCAGATTCAGGCTTGCATCAGTTCTGCGAGCTTGTGTGACGTCGCAGACCGTAACGACACCCAAGTTATCAATGTAGTCTTTTTCCTGTGGTGTCAGAAAAGTGCCAGTTTGTGCAGGTGAGATTTTACCTTGCTGACTGCTCTCAGCGCCACAGGCATAAATACAGACAGACAAAATTGGCAAAAGAAAAAGCAAGCGCCGCATCATTGAAAAAAAACCCCATATATTTTTATTATAGATATCGATCTTTTATTGTTAGATTCACTGCATACTATAGACTAAATCTAGTCAGATCGAACAAAAAATAAACGGTTATATCAATGCAGGGTATCAAGCTCCGTTAAAATCCAAGAAATGGAGCTTACATTAGACCATGATTGGATCTCGTTTAATAAGTCATTTCATCCCAAAAGGTTTTCACTCCATCCCACCAATTGCTGGATTTTGGGCTATGTTGTTTTTTGCTGCCTTTGATATAATCGTCAAATTCTTTTAGTTTGATTTTTTGTTCTTTATTAAGCTTTATGGGTGTTTCGATTACCACTCTGCATAATAGATCGCCACGCATACCACCACGCATCGGTGTAATCCCTTTGCCACGCAGCCTGAACATTCGACCGGTTTGAGTTTCATCGGGGATTTTCAACTTCACTTTACCATCTAAAGTTGGCACTTCCAGTTCACCGCCCATACAGGCTGTCGCGAAACTAATTGGCATTTCACAATAAAGATTATCGCCGTCACGAACAAAAATATTATGTTCTCTTACGTGAACCTGCACGTAGAGATCTCCAGCAATCGCACCGGGGCCACCGGCTTCACCTTCTCCGGTTAATCGTATTCTGTCGCCCGTATCCACACCGGCCGGGATCTTAACCGATAAAGTTTTTTCTCTACGAACACGTCCCTGACCGGAACAACTGCTACAAGGATCCTTAATCACCGTGCCCTGGCCGTGGCAACTTGGGCAAGTTTGCTGGACTGAGAAAAAGCCCTGTTGCATTCGAACCTGACCAACCCCTTTACAGGTATCGCAGCTGGTTGAGCTTGATCCTTTTCTGGCACCACTGCCCCCGCAGGGATCACAATCAACATAAGTTGGGATTTTGATGGTTTTCTTAGCCCCTTTTACCGCATCTTCAAGGGACATTTCCATGTTGTATTGCAGGTCAGCACCGCGTCGTTGTCTTTGTCGGCCACCGCGACCGCCACCGCCACCGCCAAAAATATCACCAAACACATCGCCAAAAATATCGCTAAAATTACCGGCGCCAGCGCTGTGACCAAATCCACCCTGGCTCGGATCAACACCTGCATGACCATATTGATCATAGGCTTGTCGTTTTTGAGGATCGTTTAAAATTTCGTAAGCTTCTTTAGCTTCTTTGAATTTATCTTCCGCTTCTTTTGAGTCGGGGTTTCTATCCGGATGATGTTTCATCGCCAGACGGCGATAAGCTTTTTTCAGATCTTTTCCATCAACAGACTTATTGACACCTAAAATTTCGTAATAATCTCTTTTGGACATGGTTTATTTCTCTGAATTGTCTCCGCTTTTGATAAACTGGAAACATAATACATAACCGATCCCCACACCCAAAGCGAGAGGGGATGAAAAGCAGATACAGCAACGCGGGGAAGTCCCCGCGTAGCCTTAATCGCCCTTGTTGCTATTCAGCGAAAAGCTGATTAACTTGCATCTGGCAATTATTTCTTATCGTCTTTCACTTCTTCAAATTCAGCATCAACCACATCGTCATCTGCATTCGCAGAATCATCCGATTGCGGCTGTTCCTGACCTGGCGCGCCTTCTGCCTGACCCGCTTCAGCTTGCGCTGCTGCGTACATGCGCTCCGCCATTTTTTGTGATACTTTGGTTAGGCTTTCAGTTTTAGCCACAATTGTGTCTTTATCATCGCCTTTCATTGCATCTTCTAAATCGGTGATCGCTTGTTCGATGGCTTCTTTTTCGCCGTCTTCAAAGGTGACTTTTTCTTCGCCCATGGTTTTCTTAGTTGCGTGGATTAAGCCGTCGGCTTGATTACGAACTTCAACCATTTCCTGGAATTTTTTATCATCTTCTGCATGCGCCTCAGCGTCACGGATCATTTGTTCAACTTCTTCATCAGATAAACCCGAAGACGCTTTGATCACGATGGATTGTTTTTTACCAGTGGCTTTGTCTTTCGCTGAAACGTTTAGAATACCGTTTGCATCGATATCAAAATTCACTTCAATTTGAGGAGTACCACGTGCTGCCGGTGGAATGTCCTGTAAATCAAATTTACCTAATGATTTATTCTGTGCCGCCATTTTTCGCTCGCCCTGACAAACGTGCACCGTTACTGCAGCTTGGTTATCTTCAGCGGTTGAAAATACCTGGCTCGCTTTAGTAGGTATGGTTGTATTTTTATCAATCAAGTTGGTCATTACGCCACCCATAGTCTCAATACCTAGAGATAATGGAGTCACATCTAATAACAATACATCAGTTACGTCACCGGCTAATACGGCGCCTTGAATGGAGGCACCCATGGCAACGGCTTCATCAGGATTGACATCTTTTCTTGGCTCTTTGCCAAAGAAGTCAGTGACAACTTGCTGAACTTTAGGCATACGGGTTTGACCACCCACTAAGATGACATCATCGATGTCTGAAACATTCAGTCCCGCATCTTTAATCGCTGTTTGCAATGGCTCAATAGTACGCTCAACCAAATCATCGACTAATGACTCTAACTTGGCACGAGTCAATTTGATATTTAAATGCTTAGGACCACTGGCATCGGCTGTAATGTAAGGCAAATTGATGTCCGTTTGAGTGCTGGAAGACAATTCAACTTTCGCTTTTTCGCCAGCTTCTTTTAATCGTTGCAAAGCAAGTGGGTCATTATGTAAATCAATGCCACTGTCCTTTTTAAATTCTGCGACCAAGAACTCAATAACCCGCATATCAAAATCTTCACCACCTAAGAAGGTATCGCCGTTAGTGGCTAGTACTTCAAATGTGTGTTCACCCTCGACTTCGGCGATTTCGATAATCGAAATATCAAACGTACCGCCGCCTAAGTCGTAAACGGCAATGGTTCTATCACCTTTGCCTTTATCCATACCATACGCTAATGCAGCAGCCGTTGGCTCATTGATGATTCGTTTCACTTCAAGACCGGCAATTTTACCGGCATCTTTAGTTGCTTGACGTTGTGAATCATTAAAATAAGCAGGCACCGTGACAACTGCTTCGGTCACTGTTTCGCCAAGAAAATCTTCAGCGGTTTTCTTCATTTTTTTCAGCACTTCTGCGCTGACTTGTGGTGGCGCAATTGCATCACCTTTTGCTTCAACCCAGGCATCGCCATTATCAGCGGCAACAATTTTGTATGGCACCATTTTAATGTCTTTTTGCACAACATCATCTTTATATTGACGACCGATCAATCGCTTGATGGCAAATAAAGTATTTGTTGGATTGGTGACCGCTTGACGCTTAGCCGATTGGCCTACTAAAATTTCACCTTCTTCGGTGTACGCAACAATCGAAGGGGTTGTTCTCGTACCTTCTGCATTTTCAATCACTCGTGAATCTTTTCCATCAAGTACCGCCACACAAGAATTGGTTG
>CAZOBX010000279.1:0-7297 GCA_964578045.1 uncultured Kangiella sp.
TAGTCATTCTAACTCAAAATTTCATAACGAAGAAGATGGTGGCTTATAGCCTTGCTGAAGCCTGCATTTTGAGGTAGCACGGGTATAAACCTAATGTAATATATTAACTCAGCACTTCAACCGATTGATTTAAAGCATCTAATTGGTGAGTCTGGTATGAGTTAAGAGTTCGGTCTATGCGCCGATTTAATCCACTGAGAACTTTTCCAGGTCCACATTCAATCAAGTGAGTGATACCCTGTTTGGCGATAAACTGAATGATCTCCGACCATTTTACCGGGCAGTACAACTGACGAACTAGCGCCTGTTTGATTTTATCTGGATGAGTTTCAATGGTCACCCCTTCATTATTGACCATTGAAATATAGGATTCCTTTAAATTGATTGATTTGAGTACTTGCTCCAATTGTTCGGAAGCTGGTTTCATCAATAAACTGTGAGAAGGCACACTAACCGTCAACGGTATCGCTCTTTTCGCGCCGAGTTTTTTACAAGCACTCATCGCTCTATCGACCGCGCCAGAATTTCCAGCAATGACGATTTGACCTGGTGAATTATAATTAACTGGCGCAACAATCTCATTTTGGGCAGATGATTCACAAGCTTCTTTTACCTTTTCATCATCAAGTCCGATAATTGCGGCCATTTTCCCAATCCCGGGTGGCACAGCTTGCTGCATAAATAAACCACGTTGCTCGACTAGCTTTAAGCCTTGCTCAAAATCCAGAATTCCAGCACAAACCAATGCGGAATATTCCCCTAAACTGTGTCCAGCGACAATAGTTGGCAACCTACCAGCTTTATTTTGCCATAGCCGCCATAGAGCCACACTCGCGGTTAACAGTGCAGGCTGAGTCTTATCGGTTTCATTTAACTTTTCTTCCGGTCCTTGTTGGCAAAGATCCCAGACATTGTAGCCAAGCACATCAGAAGCTTGTTGAAAAGTCTGTATTACTTCCTCTGTTTCGGCGTAATCACTCAACATACCGAGTGACTGAGAGCCCTGACCAGGGAATATAAAGGCGATTTTATCAGAACAATTAGCGGTTGAATTTTGCATTAGGTTATTCCATGTATTTCAATAAGTTATATTGGTTAATGAACGTATTCTCTATGCTATTATTTAGCCTTACCGCTAATTTTATAAATTGAATTCTACTAGTTAGTACGGTGCATTTGGGCGCAACTATATCTTGTGTTACTCAAGAAAACTAGTCAGACCATTTGGCTTTCCAGTTTCTTACTGGCCAGCTCTAGGCTTTCTCTTATTCTGCTAGGCACTTTCTGCTTTGACTGTAAAATAGCTTCTTCAATCGCGCAAATCATTGCATTAACATTAGCACTGCCATGGCTTTTTATTACCACGCCGCGCAGTCCTATTAAGCAAGCTCCATTATATCGCTCTGGATTGAGCTCTTCTTTAAATAGATTCATTACCGGTTTCGCTAGTAAACCAATGAACCGGGTCCACCAATTCTTTTGAAAAGCATGCTTAATTTTAGCGAGTAAAAATAAGCTCAGACCTTCCGATGCCTTAAGAACACTGTTGCCGGTGAAACCATCCGTTACAACCACCTGATAATCGCCTCGAAAGATCTGGTTCGCTTCGATGAACCCGCAATAATTAACACCGTCTAATCGATCGATCATATTAGCAGCCTTACGAAGCCTATCGGACCCTTTAATTTCTTCTTCACCAACGTTTAGCAAGCCGACTTTAGGTGATTTAATACCGTCAAGTCCCTTACATAGCTCATTTCCCATAATCGCAAACTGGGTAAGCCGTTGCTCATCACAATCAACGTTTGCGCCAAGATCTAAAAGATAGACCGGTCCATTTTCATTGGTCGGCAATGCAGAAATTATGGCTGGACGATCAATGCCCGGAAGCATTTTGAGAATAAAACGAGAAATAGCCATTAAAGCGCCAGTATTTCCTGCACTGACGCAAGCATTAGCTCTACCATCTCTAACCGCTTCTAACGCTAGTCGCATTGAAGATCGCTTTTTGTTCTTAAGTGCATGAGATGGTTTGTCACTCATCAGTACGTCGTCTTCAGATTGAATGATGATGATTCTGCTATGGTCGGTAAGATTTTGTTGGTCTAATTGGGTTTTAATAGTTGTTTCGTCACCAAACAACTGAAAATTAATGATATCGGAGGAAGCACGAAAGTCGGTATTTAACCGATCAGTAAGGATACTTGTTATTGCAGGGATCGTAACTGAGGGGCCAAAATCGCCCCCCATACAATCTATTGCTATCGTCAAACTAGGCATAATGACCAGAGTCTATACCAAAAGTTATCTCAATGATAACTAAACGATTTTACGACCACGGTAGTAACCATCTTCGGTCATGTTGTGACGAAGGTGCAGCTCGCCGCTTGTCTGATCTTCAGACAAAGACGAAGTGTTTGCAACTAGCGCATCGTGTGAACGGCGCATACCGCGACGAGCGCGTGATTTTTTACTTTTTTGAACAGCCATTGGATTACTCCTAAATTTTATTAAAAAATGAATTCTATAATTGTAACTCTTTAAATAGTTACTTCTAATGTAGCTAAATCAGCTAGCAATCTAGTTCTTTTTGAGATCTAGACCTTCTAGCACCAGAAACGGGTTCTTTTTAGTTTCAACTTCTTGCGGTATTTCTCCGTAAGACATTTTGATACCCAAATCTTCGCTCACTCTATTGGCGATTATTGGCAAAGATAAAATCAGTTCGTCTTCAATAAACTGCTTAATATCAACCTGACCATCTTCTATCAAAAGAGCTTCATATTCTTCGTCTAAATCGGCAATCTGCTCCTCGTCAATCACAGTGCAGTACACGATTTTACTATCAATTTGATAGTTTATCGATTCAAATGTTGTTTGACATTCAAGCTGGACATTGGCAGTAACATGCACCTCGACCAAACAACGATGACGGTCATCGTTACGACCAACTAAATGAACCGCGATTTCACCTCGATTCGAATAGAGTAACCCCTCCAGTCGACTAAAATCTTCAACCTTCCAATTATATCGTAATTCGCCATTTTTATTAGCCAATTTACGAGGTTGAATAAAGGTTTTTTGCTCAGTGTCCATCATAGGCGCGCGATTCTACCCAAAAGCATTGCAAAAGGCAAAAGTAATCGAACAAAAAGCCGTAAATTAGGCCTTTGTATGCCAAACTGAGGTAAAAGGAGTAATTAGTGGTAGTTTTGCAGCGCTTCTGGGCTGATTAGTTAACCTCAGGTTTGGATAATAACAGAGCTAGCTTTCGAAAAGAATCCCGAGACCTCAATCCGCCAATGACTTCAATTCGTTAATACTTTCTCGAGCAAAGATTAAAACACGGGGGCTCGGCGTCCTATGTTTACTGATGGTTTCCATATAGAACTCTATGCTTCCGATGGCGTCAGCTAAAAACGGAGCGGTTATGCCTCTATCTTTTTCTAAATACTTCCCGGATATTATAGCCTGGACCAACGCGATACAGCTGTTGGTAATGCCAATCAGTTTATTAAGCTCGAGTGCTTTCATTCCACTTTTTGCGCTAGTTAACGCCTCTACCACACTTATTAGCCCCTCTGATTTCTTATTCTCTTTGTAATAATAGTCAAACAGTTGTACGGCTTTCGCTATATGTGAGCTGGAAACATGACACGCAGCCTGCTGTTCAGTTGTCAGTTGATTTCGACCGACCTTAGTTGTTGGTGATAAAGTCGATAAGTCATTCTGTTCAAATAACGCTCTCAATTTTTGAATTAAATTCAACGAAATATTAAGATCAGATCGAGAAATGGGTTTTGCCTGCAGTATAGCTTTTTGCAAGATAGCGGTAACTAGTGATAGTTTTAGAGACTCTTCTTTGAGCTGAACGGCCATCAATAAACTTGACAAGGTTTCTACTAGCGCTAAAAGTTCGGCAATTTCGCCGTCGGATTGCTTAGCTAACTTGTTTAAAATGCTTTCTACTCGAATAAACTCTTCAAGTATTTCCTCGCCAAGCGAGCGCAAGTCTTTAGGCGTGGGCCCACTAAGAACCGAAATATCATGCTGGAAATTACAATCATCAACTCGATTATTGTATAACTCATATTTCTTTATTAGAGTTGCTGTGTAATGTTCCTTGGAATGCGACAAACTGACCAGGTACAACATTTCACCTACCAGCGTTCGATTACTTTCTGATTGTGATTTTTCGGGATCGGAAACTTCAATCAAACGGAATTGTCTGTCAACCCGCGATAATATCTTTATTCTTTCATTGTTTATAGTCATTCCGCCGGTCAGGTATCCCTCCAGCATGCTTTGAGCAATGATCCACATATCCGGTATACTATGACCATTAAAATCTGCATGGACCCTAAGTACAGACTGTCGCATCATTTTGAATCCCCCCTTTAAGTTAGCGCGTCGGATCACTTCTATAAGTCCGACTTGAAACATCTGACGAAGGTGGCGAATTTTGCGAAGATTGAGGTCCATTACCGATGCGCCGAAATCTGAGTTATCCACTGTTATGTCGTTCAAATCAAGTTTCAGTATGCGAGCTGGCAAAACAAAAAATACTGATTCTTTATAGGGAGGCATGTTATTAATCTTGCGAAGACGGTTTATCGTCGATAGCAACAAATGTGGCTCCGACGTAATTTTTTGAGAAATGTATTCGATATATCGGGATAAAATAGCCAAAGCGTCGCCTATGGCAATATATATTTGAGCTAGCTTGCTACCACTCTTTAAACGGTTCAAGTAACTTAGAGCAGTATTTGTCTCAGAAATAAGTGCCAGCGCTCCCGGCATATTGAGCAGGGTAAAAATACCTTTTAGCTTAGCTAGTAAGCGAGAGGCTTTTTTTAGATCTGCTGAACTGCCTTCTTTTCGATGCAAAGAATCTAAACAACCCATAGCGTCTTTGAGGATTACAATAATATCGTCAGTTATTGGCTCTAGTTCAATCTGGGAGGTGCTTGCAAGCATTAGATTACCGTAAATCAATTTTTCTAATAGGTGATTCTAGACTATCATTTAATGTAAAACCAACGATCAGGTCTTAATACCATGATTTATTTTGAATAATACTTCGGCCAATGTACTAAATAAACTTATTCTTCACCCAAAAGGTCTTCAATTAGCATAACCGGCTCAATTTCTACCCCTTCCAGTTCACCGTTCCAGTTAATTCCGACATACACTTCGTCTTCATCCATACCGTGAAGCCAAGCGTCGATAAAATCATTCAGACGAACGGGGTTAGGTTTGTAGTCTTTCCAGTCATCAATACACGCATCTTTGGCATCTTTTTCCTGAGACCAGAAAGGCATTACCTGATTACTTTCAAATTCGCTGGATTCACAAATGGCAAATCCTTCAGGCGATTGTAAATTCCATACAATCTCTAAATCGTTGGCCTGTTCGATAAAGCGCTGATAGTTAATTCTGAAATCGTCGGGCATGGATGGCCTAATAAGATAGCTTAATAATAAAGTTGCTATTCTAGCAGATAATAATCGGTATAATGAGCCTCCGCTAACCATTTAGTAGCAACTATTAGAATGCGTCCGCAACAACCATCCCACATTGATCAAGTTGAAAACTGGAATGTCCTTAAGAATCTTATCCCCTATTTGTCTGAATTTAAGGGGAGAGTATTATTTGCTTTGCTTTTTTTACTGGCAGCGAAACTGGCCAACATTGGACTTGCTTTTATTACAAAGGCGATTATTGATCAAATATCAACTCAAAATAACAACAATGTAGAGGGGACTAATATTGCAATACAACAAGCTTGGCTACTGGGTCCCATTGCTCTGGTATTCCTTTATGGCCTGCTTAGATTTTCAAACGTTCTGTTTGGAGAAATTCGGGATACTTTATTTGGCAAAGTTACCGAACGGGCCATGCGCCGCATCGGTCATCGCGTTTTTAGGCACCTGCACAAGTTAGATTTAGATTTTCACCTTAATCGCAAAACGGGAGGGCTGTCTCGAGACATAGAACGCGGAACAAGTGGCATAAACTTTTTAATGCGCTTTATGATTTTTAATATTCTGCCTACCTTATTCGAAATTATTATGGTGATATCGATATTTCATAGTAAATACGGAGGTGTTTTTTCAGGTATTACGCTCATATCTATATTGGTCTACATACTATTTTCTGTATACGTCACTGAATGGAGAAAAGTCTATTTGCGCGCAGCCAATAAAGCTGATTCAGATAGCAGTAGTCGGGCAATTGACAGTCTACTAAATTATGAAACAGTCAAATATTATACTAATGAAAACTTTGAAGCTAATCGATATGATGCAGACCTAGCAGTCTGGGAGCAAGCGAAAAGAAATAATCGATTATCGCTATTCGCATTAAATGCAGGCCAGGCATTAATCATAAGTTTATCGATGACAGCAATGATGTATTTCGCCACAAAAGGTGTAATTGAAGGTAACATGGTTATTGGTGATTTCTATCTAATCACCGCGTTAATGATGCAAATATTTATCCCTCTTAATTTTTTGGGTTTTGTGTATCGAGAAATAAAAATGTCACTAATAAACATAGAGCAAATGTTTAATTTACTAGAAATAGAACCAAAAATTAGAGACGTCAAAAATGCCAAGGAGCTTGAAATTACAAAAGGCGAGATTCGATTTGAAAACGTTAATTTTCACTACCACGAAAACAGAGAAATTCTAAAGAATATCAGCTTCAATGTCAGCTCAGGAGAAACCATAGCGGTGGTTGGGGCGAGCGGTTCAGGCAAATCAACTTTGGTTAAAATGCTATTCAGGTTTTATGACCCAACTGACGGTAGCATCGCTATTGACCAGCAAGATATCAAGCTGGTTAGTCAAAATTCTTTAAGAACGGCAATTGGCATCGTGCCACAAGATACCGTACTGTTTAACGATACTATTTTTGAAAATATCCGATATGGCCGCCCTAACGCCGATGAACAAGAAGTTCTGCAGGCCATTTCGATGGCCCACTTAGATGACTTTATCTCTCAATTGCCGGATGGTACCGATACTATTGTTGGTGAGCGAGGTCTAAAATTATCTGGCGGAGAAAAGCAGCGTGTTGCCATTGCCAGAACGATATTAAAAAAACCGCCAATATTGGTATTCGATGAAGCGACTTCGTCATTGGATAGTAAATCAGAACAGATGATATTAAAGGCGATCAATGAAATCGCAAAAGAAACGACTAGTTTGATTATTGCTCACCGTCTTTCAACGATTGTCAACGCTGATAAGATTATCGTGCTGGATAAAGGTGAAGTTGTCGAGCAAGGTAGTCA
>CAZOBX010000280.1:0-7237 GCA_964578045.1 uncultured Kangiella sp.
GATCATGATGTGCTGCAACATCAGCTACAACAACAGCAACAACAACTGCACCCGCCGCCGCCGACTTTTAATTCCTCTGAGCTCATTGGCGTGAGTGCAGAATTTGTTTTTGAATCATTAGAGACTAAATAGCAAAAAAAGAATATTTATGAAAATTCAGCAGTTTATCGTAAATTCATACGAGATTCCTATAATAACGATAACACCTAATAAACTGGATAAATGAAATGTATGAACAAATATTAGCGATTGTTATTTTATCGGCTGCTGGTTGGATTCTCGGCTATTACGCCACCAATTTTATTGCTCGTTTCCTTCTGCTCTAACCAGGGAAGTAACACCTAGCTTTATGTTCTTCGCACGACTGGAATAAAAAGATGTGTTGATTTCAGCCGTGTAAGTAGGTAACTTGCATATATCGTAAAATAAAACTAATGCCGAAAGTATTTACGGCCTGACGCAGCAGATGTAGCTGTTTTATTTAATCAGGAGGAAACATGGACCACGAAGAATATATCGTACATAGACTGAGACGAAGTATTGCTATCGGAGTCATGGTAGCTATTGCAGTTTTTTCCGGAGTTGAAAGTATTGATCTTATGCAAACATTTAGCAACGAAACGGAAATAAATCAAAACTATGAGCAATCGATTGAAAACAAGGAAAAATTGATTGAACTCGAGTGGAAGATCAAGAATATTGAGTCAACAAAAACAGGAGAATTTGATTCACCAAGGTTATGCACGTGCGTAGCTGAAGACAATAACAAAAAACCAAGAATCAAAGTATGCCCAACACGATGTGATACAACCGATGCGATTTATCAGTGTGAAGAAATTAACAAAGGCTATCAGTGTGGTTAGTTTAAAAACCTAGCAAGAAGCTCAATTAGGACGCGCAAAAAGGCGTGCGCCGGTTAGCGAAACGTTAATAACTACACGCCACTCCGCCTTCAATCGAATGGAATACTTCCCAGGAAACTAAATGATAGCAAGCTGGCAAACTCTTAACGACCTTAAAGTTGCTACTGGCAAAGAGCCGCCCGATCCCACTAATGCGTCCAATGTCGACCTTGAGTCAATGGCTTGGGGGGCCATCGTTGTGATAGCTATAGTGCTACTTTTGAGGCGTAAAAAATAAAACAAGATGGGAAATTGGTGAGAAAAAATTATGTGCGGACGAATGAATGTGAGCGATCACCCTTCAGTCAAAATGCTGTGCGATGCCCTGGGTATCTCATTTGAGCCTATAGAAAACGACGATTTGAGGCCGACTGACACCGTTGCCACTATTCGATGAGTTTCAACAACTCGATACTAGTTGGGGTATTAAACCTTCATGGTCCAAGAAATAACTCATTAACGCCCTGGCCGAATCAGTGGCCGCCAAAAACACGTTCAAAGACTCATTTGCTACGCGCCGGTGTCTTATTCCTTGTGCAGGCTGGTACGAATGGCGTGATGAGGGTGGTCCGCGCAAACAGAAATATCTCTTTCAACACATCGATGATGAGCCTTTGTATATGGCAGGCATTTGGTACGAACCTGACCTGCAACTGGTCACGCTAACCATACATCCGAACGACAGATGTTCTGAATATCATCCGCGCATGCCCTTATTTGTCATGCCTGATGATATTGATTGCCGGTTTAACGCTTCAGCTGATGAAGTTCGTCCTATTCTAGAGCCTGTGGATAGCGAGATGATTCAGATTATCAGAGCCGATTGAAATTAGGGATATTGCCGACTATACTACTTGCTTGAGTAGTATAGAGTGTAAAGATATTAGACGCCGAAAAGCAAGTAATAGCCACCCAACGCGAGAAAATCTGTAGCAAATGTAAGGAAGGAGTTTATCGTCTCGTTTATCCGTTGGCGGTTATTGACAACACAAACCCAAAGCAATGGTTGCACTACTGTACTCATTGCAAAATAGAAAGAACAATAACCATGCCATACCCTGTTCTAGTGCATAAAGACCGAGAATTCATGCTGGCTGATTCGCTAAGGTTTGAGACCAAAGAACCGGGAGTTAGGACCAGCAATGATTAAATTCTTATTTCTAATGTTTTTAAGCATTTCAGATAAACCAAGCCACTCAGAAAATGCCAAATCATCGATGGTTAAATGTAGCTAGTCCCCTATGTAGCACTTGGCCGTCTTCGTATCAGTAATAAGCGCCCTGCCGGCTTGGCATTTCATACTAGGACCTGCATGGTGGGCTTCTTGCCTTCAAGGAGTGCACACGACTTCATGTCTACAGAAACTTCTCCGACTTCAGGAACCCCGTTCAGAGTATACAAGACCTGCACGGTACAATAGACTCCTGCAAGATCTCCACCATGGAAGTTCATCCATTTTGCCTTTACATCGTGGGATGATGTATACGACCCTTTCCTACATTGAGAAACTGTATTCTCTTTCTTGTCGAGATAGAATTCCATATTTTTTTCAAGATGGAGTATCACGTCATTGCATTCTAGGGCATGGCTCGGGGTGACAGTTAAGGCGGTGTACAGTACAAAGACAGAGGCAATAGCTTTAGCTCTATTCATTAGTGTTTCCTTGTGTTGAGGAGGTGAGACTGCTTCAACCACTATGGCACCTTGATCCTCCATATTACATGCCATACATGCAAAGTTCAACCATGGAGGCCCAGTGACAACATAGCTTCTTTAGTAAAAGGTATTTGTGGCAAGTCAATGGGTGAGATATTGACGATTTAAACGATAAGGATAATAATCAAGGACAATAAGTAACGATGCCCAACGTTATCTACCCTACCCTAACATCTATAAAGCGCAAAAGTTTATGTTGGCAGATTCATTAAGATTTAAGACTAGCGAACCAGGAGTTTCTACCAGCAACGAATAACCATAATAAAGGAATCGACAATGATGGAATCATTTCTAAAATTAATAAATAAAACTCCTGAGATTTTCAATAAGGCAATAAAGCACCCCTTTTTCGGGCTGTTGGTATTTGTCACAGTTATATTCGCCTTTATCGCCTTCTCTATCTATATCTACGACGAGTCAACAGACGGTTGGCTATCATTCGAGGTCTGGAACGAAGGGGAAGAATCAAAATCTGTCGTAATGAGAAATATCGGAATATTAGTTCTCGGTATCCTTGGTGTTTCACTAGCGGTTTTTCGAGGCATTGTTGCACATCGAGGCAATAACCTAACAGAAATAAAAAATAACATCGCCGAAAAATCTCATATCACTAGTACATTTACCGCAGCTATAGCGCAATTGGAAGACAAGGAATTAAGCATTAGACTCGGTGGTATTTATGCCCTCAAGAAAATAGCGGAAGACAACCCTAAAGATTACAAAGAAGTTATAGGTAATACGTTGCAGGCATTTATTCGCTCAACATCTAAGTATGAAGAAGATGATAAAAATAGCGAGTTGAAACAAGAACCCGTTGAAGACTCTACAGATGATAATGTAGATAAAAAAGAGCTTATCAAACTAGTAAAGGAAGATATAGCCGCAGCTTTAACAAGTATTTTATCTCTCAAAATTATAGGCCTAGACCTGCGATATACTCATTTGATTAGGGCTAATTTAAGTCAGGCTAATTTGAGTAAGGCTAATTTAAGTTGGGCTTATTTAAGTGAGGCTAATTTAAGTTACGCTTATTTGAGTGAGGCTGATTTGAGTATGGCTAGTTTGAGTATGGCTAATTTATGGAGGGCTAATTTGTGGAGGGCTGATTTGAGGGGGGCTAATTTGAGAGGGGCTAATCTTAGTAGGGCTATTCTGATTGAGGCTGATTTGAGATACGCTGATTTGAGAGAGGCTGTTTTGATGGGCGCTAATTTGAATGAGGCGAGATTCCCCAGGGCTAACGTATCTTTATCTCAAATCACCAGCGCCAAAACATACAAGGGCGTAATTCTCGATGAAGACCTTCAAAAAGAACTAGATGACTGGATTAAGAACAACCCTAAAGATGAAACAGGAAAGTAACCAAGGAAAAATTAGTGATGGAATCTTTAGAGTTAGTTGCAGTGGCGACGAATATCAGCCTGCTAATAATATTTGAAAAACTCTGAAAGACCTGTAAACTCTAGGCTTCTTAAAAACGCGCGAACATCATTGACACTTCGTGCATATAATATGCTGTTGAAATTAAAATTTAGGAGTAGATATGATTAGAAAGATAGTACTTGTTTTTGGCCTTCTAGTATCAAGTAATTCGTTTGCTGCTTACACTTGGTCAGGGGACGGAAAAGTGACAGAGTTCGAAACAGTGGCCAATGGTGATGGTTGGTATTTGAAAACAGATGTACCTAATATTAACCCAGCAAATTGTGGACAAACCTCAGTTTATGCTGCAGATCGATCTGAACACACCTCAATTATATTAATGGCCTTAGCATCCGGCAGGAAAATAAATGTTGCGATACATAACACAGAATGTGCATTCGATAAACCTAAAATAGAAAGAGTTCGAATAGGGAGTAATTAACCATTTATAACAAAATCCAGCATTTATAATCCAAAAGCGCCGCCAAAAAACGGCGCTCGTTATTTCAGCGTTACAAAACTCTCTTTTTATTCCTGTAAAAACCTACAAGGAAAGTAAAAAAGCGACCGATGCCGCTGGTTTCAGGCATTCCTTGCTGCAAGTCGCTAGCATCCATTGCCCATGTATTTATATTAATTGAGGTAGCCATAATTAGTAATAAGCTTTGACTGATTATCGTGTGAGAGATTGACTATTGGTGTCTTGGGTATTCAACCAATCGAGTAAAAGTGAATAAAAATATGAACCATAGCGACAAAACCTCCGAAAAGCACACTTAATTTCTCAATCAACTTTACTGCATTTTTGTTTTGATATACCTTTGAGATTTAACGGACTACTGATTTAAGCAAATAATTTTAACTTGCAGGTAAACCTCAGGAACATTAATGAGACTTACTGCATATAATGAGCTATTACGAGCACAATGGAATGAAACCTATAAAATCGGTCTCGGATTTCACAGATCTTGAGGCTGCAAAATTACTACTGGATTCGTGGAAGTTTCGACAGGCACACGCATGGAGTATACTTACAAGATATTACTTTGCTGCAGTTATTGTTTCGGTAGCACCGTACGTAGTAAAAAATGATCTTGCTAAGCAAATTCCACTCGCCATGCAAGCCCTCCCAGTTATTGGTGGACTCCTATCACTAGCAGCCATTTGGCTCTATGCAGCAGAGCACATCCGGGCCCAGCCTATGAACCATGGTTTTAGATCACTATTGGCAAAGCATGGGTACTATAAAATTACCCCTCTGGGCAGTTTTAAGAAAATAGTATTTAAGCCTCGCATCGGTTGGACTACCATCAACGTGCTAGTTTTAGCCTCCATATCACTGGCAATCGTAAATTTTATTATTGTACAAAATTTGGTTAATACATTACTACGATGATAAAAACCACACTAGGATTGCCTAACAATAAAAGTCAGGATGACGCCAAAAATCGGCGCACTTACATGGCGGCTGGCGATGGATAAGAGACGAAAAAGAAATATTTTCCAATGACTTTGAAAACTTAATTCTAGTCGATGATGGTCGCAATTAATCAAAGAGCGCAAAAGGTCCGGGAAGTTGGATGCCGGATAGCAGTGCTTACCATTGCCAATATATTTCAAGATGGCACTATCTAATCGATAAATACAATTTGAGCCCAAATCAAACTGATAAAAACAGGATTAGCGAAATGCTGAAACTTTGTGATTTGAGTTTGAATTAGAAAGCAAGATTTGCTAAGAACGTCGATAAAAATCTATACTGTTATCGGCGACGATATATCCACTATTCAAATCAATAAGAGGTTGAATATGAAAATAACACTAGGGATTCTCATTTTAATTCTAACAGGATGTTCTAGTAGTGGTGTAGTTCCTATTGGAGAAGGCGTTTTCATTATTTCGAAAAAAAGTGTTGGTTGTGGCTTTAGTTCTGGAGAAGGAACAAAAATAGATCTCTATAAAGAAGCTAATACATTCTGTGAAGAAAAAAATAGAGAGCTAATTACTGTTGAAGCTATCGCCCGGGATGGTGTACCGTTTGTAAGATGCGCTAGCGCAGAGCTAAAATTCAAATGTATTGAGAAACCAACGACCAACTAGGCTTGTAATGAAAGACCTTGTTTAAAGAACGCTCACAATAGCCTAGATACTAAATAAGATGGCCAGTTAAATCAGGCCAGCAAATCAACCACGACCAATGTGGCACTGGTGTTGATAGTCACGGGACCAACTGTTAATAAACACAATCATTTAGGAACTTTTATGAACGTTGATTTAAAGCCCACCACTCAAGATAATAAACTTGATGACGCAAAAGAAACAGAAATGCAGCGACACAAGAGAATAAACCGTCGGGTGGGCTATATAGCTGCCTTTTTAGCGATTTCAACTTTAGCTTTGCCATTTGTTATGACTTTTGATTCTTTATTCTCTGGGTACGAATATAATGTGACCGTAGAGCATTTTATAGTTGCCTTTTGGGTCATCGCGCCAGCGGTGTGGCTGTTCTACGAATGGTTCTATCTCATTATTCCGGCATTACAGGAAATAAAAGAAGGGTCAAATAGGGATTACCATCTAGAGATTTTTAAACACCAACAGTCAATAGTTCGCGCTATGTGGGCAGCATTTCTCATTGTAGTCCTCGCCGAGTACCAAATCATTCCGCTCACTGATATGTTTGGTTAAGCAGCTTCAAACTGAATGATTTTTGATTCAGATAAGTAAATCAACGACCACCAGTGTTGTATTGGTATTGATCGTAACCGGCCCATACGAATGAAAAAGCGCCCCGGTAAAATCAACGCTATCGGATACCTCATATGTCCCTGCAGGCACTTCCACAGAGTTCGAATTGAAGTTTCTGGCCTCATCAAATTCGGTGACGTAATCCGTAACACCATCGAGCGTCGTACCAAAATTTTCCACATTAACCACACCCACATTTAACATCACAAAACTCATGGAGGGGTCAGCAATGCTCGCGCGAACACCCGGGTGGCACGGCGTGATGTCCTCAGTTAATACCGCTTTAAGGTTTTATAAACCGTCTTAAAAAATGACAAAAAAACAACAAACTAATACGAGAATAATTGACAGGCACAAAAAAAGCCACCCTAAGGCAGCTTTTGATGTATTAATAATGGCGGAGTGGACGGGACTCGAACCCGCGACCACCGGCGTGACAGGCCGGTATT